>CAYVNJ010000001.1:0-62687 GCA_964452865.1 uncultured Sangeribacter sp.
GTGCGTCCGCTGCGTGAAGGTGTGATAGCAGACATCAATGCGGCGGAACAGATGATTCGCGGAATGATTAAAATGGTCAGTTCGAAGCGACGCTGGTTCTCACCTTCCTTGCGAATGGTAGTATGTATCCCCTCGGGCTCTACTGAGGTTGAAATCCGTGCTGTACGCGACTCAAGTGAGCATGCGGGAGGTCGCGATGTGTATATGATATATGAACCGATGGCTGCTGCCCTCGGAATCGGTCTTGACGTCGAAGCTCCCGAAGGCAACATGATTGTCGACATAGGTGGTGGGAGTACTGAAATTGCTGTCATATCGCTCGGTGGTATCGTGAGCAACAAGAGTATACGTATAGCCGGCAATGACCTGACAGCAGACATTCAGGAACACATGAGTCGTGTTCATAACATTAAGGTTGGCACATCAATGGCTGAACGTATTAAGATTGAAGTCGGGTCTGCCCTGACAGAACTAGACAATCCTCCTGCCGACTATGTAGTGTGTGGTCCAAACAAGATGACAGCATTGCCAATGGAAGTATCTGTGTCTTATCAGGAGGTATCGCATTGTATGGAGATGACTATATCCAAAATGGAGGCAGCCATACTCGCAGCTTTGGCTCAGACTCCCCCCGAGCTATATGCCGACATTGTCCGCAACGGTATATACCTTGCCGGAGGAGGTGCTTTGCTCCGCGGCCTGGATAAGAGATTTTCTGATAAGATGGGAATTGAATTCAAAATTGCCGATGACCCATTGCATGCTGTGGCTAAAGGTACAGGAGTAGCGTTGAAGAACTTCAACAAATTTTCGTTCCTGATACGTTGACGTGCGCAATCTTCTCAATTTCCTCATAAAGTACAACACATGGTTTGTTTTTGCATTCTATGTGTTGTTGAGTTGTGTATTATTGTTCCGGAATAATGTTTATCAACAATCCGTATATCTGACCTCCGCCAATATTGTGAGTAGCGGTGTTGGTGGCGTTGTAAGCGATATAGGCAGTTATTTCAACCTGAAGGAGGTTAATTCGGAATTAACTCTCAGAAACGCAGAACTTGAGAAACAGTTATTGAACCTTAATTCCGAGATAGCAGGATTGCGTACTTTAATTCCTGACAGCTCGGAGGCTTTGTTGCAGTCAACCGTGACAAGATATAATTATGTTATGGCTGGAGTTGTCAACAACAGCACCTCTCGTCATAGAAATTACTTCACTATCAACAAGGGCTTGCAGGACGGAATTAAGCCCGGAATGGGAGTTGTCGACCATAATGGTATTGTCGGTATAGTCAATGTTGTCGGGCAACATACAGCAAGAGTAATTTCAGTACTTAGTGAGCCTCAACATTTTTCCGTGAGGATAAAAAATGCCAATTCAGTAGGTTCTTTGGTCTGGCGGCAAGGCAACCCGCGTATAGCTTATGCTGAAGAGATGCCCAGGCATGAACAGTACCATACCGGCGATACGATTGTGACAAGCGGTTTCTCTACCACTTTTCCGGCAGGAATTCCTGTGGGGGTAGTCATGTCGCGCATGCGTTCGAAAGATGACAATTTCATTACACTGAAAGTAAGATTGTTTTCAAATTTCGAAAAACTTGGTACTGTGCGGGTGATAAAGGATGTTTATAAGCAAGAGCTCGATTCGTTGCAAAACTTCGATGCCATTGAATAACTCTTCTGCAGATGGGTAAAAAAGTTATATTTTTCGGACTTCTGTTCGTAATCATAATTTTGCTTCAAGTTACCATATTCGACAACATATTGTTGTTCGGTTATGCGTCTCCTATTGTCTTTATCTATTGTATACTGCGGTTGCCGGTATCAATGAATAAAAATGTATTGCTGACAATAGCCTTTCTGTCAGGACTGACAGTTGACGTTTTTGCAGACACCACGGGCATGAATGCATTGGCATGTACATTTCTTGCAGCTTTCAAACATCCTGTTTTTGGGGCATATACATCGAAAGAACTTGATACAGACGGTCTGATTCCGTCAATATCCTCTTTAGGGTGGATAGTCTATATGAAGTATCTGCTCACACTTGTACTTCTATATTGTACGATGGTGTTTGTGATAGAATATTTTTCATTCTTCAACGTTAAAGAAATGATGCTCCGCATAGGCGCATCTACATTGCTTACATTCGTTTTATTATTGGCTTTAGACAGCCTAATGATGCCTAAAAGTGAGAAAAGATTATAAACTTGAGAAACGCAAATATGTCTTTGGCGCGTTTATCATACTTATAGTACTTGTGTATGTTGTCAGATTGTTTGACCTTCAGGTGAGTGACGACAACTATAAGGAGAACGCCGAGAGCAATGCTTTTTTGCGTAGAACAATATATCCGGCTCGTGGCCTAATTTATGACCGCAATGACGAATTGATTGTGTTCAATCAGCCGGCTTATGATGTCAAGCTTGTCCCGCGTGATGTGGGGGAATTTGACACATTAGCTTTATGCAAGATACTAAATCTTACCCCCCAGCAGTTCACAGAGAAATGGGCTGAGATGAAAGACCCGAGACGAAATCCAGGGTATTCATCCTATACACCTCAGAAACTCATATCTCATCTTTCGGCGGAAGATTATGGGAGACTCGAAGAGAAACTATACCTGTTCCCGGGATTTTTCATTCAGAAGCGTACCATACGCCAGTATGCAGTGAAATCAGCGGCCAATATTTTGGGAAATATACGTGAGGTTTCCCTTGCTGACCTTGAACGCGACCACTATTATCGTTCCGGAGACTATACAGGCGACCTGGGTGTTGAGAAAAGTTATGAGAATGTTTTGCGCGGTGACAAAGGTGTGGAAATACTGATGAAAGATGTCAAGGGTCGCATAAAGGGTAAATATCAAGAGGGAATCCATGATGTATTGCCTCGTGCGGGCCGCAATCTCAAACTATCAATCGACATCAGACTCCAAGAATATGGTGAGCAGCTAATGGCCGGTAAGATTGGAGCTATAGTAGCAATCCAACCTAAGACAGGAGAAATACTTGCACTTGTCACCTCGCCAGGTTATGACCCGAGTTTGCTAATCGGCCGTGAGAGAGGCAAGAATTATAAAGAACTTGTCAACAATCCATACAAACCGCTATATGACCGTGCATTGCAGGGACGCTATCCTCCTGGTTCTACTTTTAAGCCAGCGCAAGGACTTATATTGCTTCAGGAGGGAATAGTTACTCCGGGCACACGCTTTCCGTGTGCCAGAGGATATAATAACCGCGGTCTTCATGTCGGATGTCATGGACATGCCGCCCCAATATCACTAAAACCGGCACTTCAGACATCCTGCAACTCATACTTCTGTTGGGGGTTCAAAAATCTTATAGACAAACGTGGTACAGTGCCAAGTGCTCAGTTTGAAAAGTGGAAAAACTATCTGGTAGACATGGGGTATGGTTATCCTTTAGGGGTTGATTTACCAGGAGAAAACAGAGGTTTTATTCCTAATGCAGAGTACTATGGCAAAAGATATAGCCGCTGGAGCGGCAATACCGTGATATCCGTCTCTATCGGACAGGGTGAGGTTCTGGCAACTCCATTGCAGATTGCCAATCTATGTGCTACGATTGCAAACCGCGGCTGGTTCTATACCCCTCATATTGTGAAGGAAGTGGAGGATACTGTCATTGATTCCAAGTATCGGACTAAACATCATGTGAAAGTCGCCAAAAGATATTATGAAGAGGTGGCACAGGGAATGAGGATGTCTGTACTCGGCGGTACATGCCGTCAGGCATCGCTTCCGGGAATTGAGGTTGCAGGCAAAACCGGTACTGCAGAAAATCCGCATGGTAAGGATCATTCCGCGTTCATAGGTTTCGCACCGTACAAAGACCCGAAGATTGCAATAGCGGTATATGTAGAAAATGCCGGTTTCGGTGCAACCTACGGAGTGCCGATAGGTAGTCTGATGATGGAAAAGTACCTGACCGGAGATATTTCAGCCGGACGAAAAGGTCTTGAAACACGAATGATGAACTCTAATACAATCATATACAGTGGAGTCAAGAAACACTGAGACTAATACTTCTGTCTTCCGGTCGCTCGACTGGATTACCGTTATCCTATACCTGTTTATGGTATTAGGTGGTGTGTTGACAATATATGCGGCGAGCTCTGACATGGACACATCAGCCAGTATTTTCGATTTCTCCGGATTTGCTGGGAAACAGCTTATGTGGGTTGGCCTTGCCTTGGTGCTTGGATGTGTGATTTTATTAGTCGACTACCGTTTGTACGAGGTGTATTCATATCCTATCTATGGTGTTGTCATATTATTGCTGCTACTGACAATATTTATAGCTCGTGATGTGCATGGTTCGAGGTCATGGATTATTCTCGGGCCAGTGAGTATTCAACCGGCTGAATTCGGCAAGTTTGCTACAGCACTTGCACTTGCAAGGCTTTTCAGCTCATACAATTTTCAGCTCAATCAATCGGCCGGGAATTACTATAAGGCGTTGATAATAATATTTATGCCTGTTATACTTATTCTTATGCAGAAAGAAACAGGCAGTGCGCTCGTTTATTTTTCTCTGATTATAGTGCTGTATCGCGAAGGGATGAGTGGTCTTGTACTTCTTTTCATAGTCTGCATGGTTGCATTCTTTGTGGTAGCATTAAAATATGCAACAGCATTATTTTTAGGAATGACAATAGGAGAATTTACCGTTCTGGCTATAGTCATGCTTGTATTTCCTGCTATGTTGCTCTTCTATTGCGATGATGTCATCACTGCGCGGAACTTGTTTTTAGGTTTTGTGGGTGCAGGTCTAATACTGTTGATTTTAGGATTGTGTGAAGTGCCAGTCAATGGTCTTGTCTACCTTATATGTACGATAGGAGCAGGGTGCATATATACGTGTGTGGCCATGTTAAGGCATCGTTTTTCGAAATATATCATCACGGTAGGTTTCGTGCTGACGAGTGTAATGTTTCTGCTGTCGGTCAATTATGTTCTCAACAATGTTCTGCAGCCTCATCAGCAGCAACGTGTGAAAGTATCGCTTGGAATAGTTGACGACCCTCATGGCACTGGATATAATGTCAAGCAATCCATCATTGCCATTGGTTCGGGCGGCTTGACTGGAAAAGGGTTTCTGAACGGAACGCAGACGAAGCTTAAGTATGTTCCCGAGCAACATACAGATTTTATTTTCTGTACTATAGGAGAAGAAGAAGGTTTTGTCGGCAGTGTAGCCGTTCTCGCCATGTTTCTGGCGTTGATATTGCGTATAATTGCCATAGCTGAGCGACAACGTACGGCATTCGGACGTGTATATGCCTACTGCGTGGCATCATATCTTGGTTTTCACCTTATGGTGAATGTCGGAATGGTTATTGGCTTATGTCCTGTAATCGGTATTCCTCTACCCTTCTTCAGCTACGGAGGGTCAGCACTATGGAGTTTCACAATATTGATTTTCATATTGCTGCGCATCGATGCTTCCCGTAAGGAGCGGCATGATTGATGCTGAAATAAAAAAATAATTCATGAGTCAACGCTTTTCCAGATAAAAGTGTTATATTAGCGAGACGAAAGGAAACTATTATATAATCTAAAAAATTTACTGATATGAAAAAGAACAAAAGAACGTATAAAAAATCGATAAAAGATGTAGGTGCATCTCTTTGCGAGAACTTTATGATAGGCTATTACAATATCGACGGTGTCGATAAAGATAAAGTCGAAAACGCAATAGCTATGGTTCTCGGTGGTCTGACCACAGCCTGTGACCGCAGTAATAATTTCTTTGGTAAAGGCGAAAAGGAATTTGCAGACAAACCAGCATACCTGAAGGCGCGTACCGCCTTCTTCAAAGACCTTTTTAATAAAATCAACAGTGATTTCTCAGAAACTATCAATTCCGCTCTCAAGCTTTTCAATGAGGCAGTTCCTGAGGAGGTGAAAAAAGCTAACAAAGAGGCACTGGCCTGAATACAAAGTTACTAATTGAGGATGTACGATGAGACTATCCGCACGATTGTTGAAATTATTCGGTTGGACAGTAGATATTTCCGTACCGATAGTTGACAAATGCGTGATATGCGTAGCACCACATACATCCAACTGGGATTTTATACTTGGAATACTGGCATACGATGCCGTAGGAAGAAGAGCTAATTTTCTCATGAAGGAAGGTTGGTTCTTCTTTCCGCTTAAATATTTATTTAAGGCTATGGGTGGAATACCCGTTCCTGCTGTTAAGGGAGCACATCTTACAGATGTACTTGCAAAAATGATGAGCCGTAGGAAAACCATGCATTTAGCCGTGACTCCAGAGGGGACTCGTTCGCGTAATACGAGGTGGCGCAAAGGCTTCCTCGTGATAGCTGCTGATGCACATGTGCCGGTTGAAATGGGTGTAATCGACTATAAGAAACATTGTATAACGATAGCAGATACTTATATTCCGACAGGTAATATAGCTAAAGATATGTCCTATGTACGAAGTTTCTATACCAGGCATACTGATGCAGCAATGTATCCTGATAAATTTGCACTACCCGACTGATTTGCTCATACGGGAATTGTGCTATTATTAACCTTTTATCGACAATATCATGACACAACGTCCATTAAATGTGGCTATGTTGCCACTCCCTATTGTCTGGGGTAATAAGGAAGCCAATCTTGACACTCTTAAGTCGCAGATTTCACTTATTCATCCAGACACTGACCTCGTAATCCTTCCGGAGACTTTCTCTACCGGTTTTCCGTCAGGAAAATCAAAAGAAGAAGTACGTCCGTTGGCAGAACGTAATACGGGTCACACTATAGATTTAATAAAAAAACTTGCAGACGAACGTCATGTAGCCATATGCGGTTCTTTCATCGCAGAAACTGGTGGCGCACTATATAACCGTGCCTTCTTTATCGAGCCAGGTGGCGAAGAGACATTTGCCGACAAGCGGCATCTTTTTACAATGGCTGGTGAACATAATGTATTTTCGCGTGGCTATGAACGTCTGAGCGTTCGTTTCCGCGGGTGGAACATCGCAATGATAGTATGCTATGACATACGTTTCCCTGTATGGTGTCGTAACATCAATCAGGAATACGACCTGTTGGTAGCTGTTGCGAATTGGCCGTCCGTAAGAGTCGGTGCATGGCAGGCGTTGCTTCCGGCACGGGCCATTGAAAATTCAGCTTACGTATGTGGCGTTAACTGTGCAGGAACAGATGATGCAGGTTTTGAATATGGCGGACAGGCTTTGGCCTACGACTTCAAGGGTTTACCCATAGGTTGCAGCGTAGAGGGTTCACCGGCAGAATATGTATGTCTTGATTATGCTAAACTTGAGAAATTCCGCACAAAATTTCCGGTTGGTAACGATGCCGACAGATTTCATATCGAGAAAGAGTACGACTAACGCTAAAAAATCCGTAACTTTGTGTGATTTTTTCGCACATACTCTCATTTCATATAAATGAACGCATCGATAGACGATATATTTGCACGAGATAATTCAATGTTGTCTGCGTCGCCGGCTGCCATGATAAGCTCTGCCGACACTATTACAGAGGAAGAACTGTCAATCAATCCGAACAATGTACCTATACTCCCCTTACGAAATGTAGTACCGTTTCCATCGGTTGTAATCCCTCTGCCTATAGGTCGTGAGTCTTCGTTAAAGCTTGTACGCGAAGCCATGGAGAAGAAAGAAGCAATCGCTCTTTTCGCCCAGAAAGACCCTGCTGTTGATTCTCCTGATTTTGACGACCTGTATCATGTGGGTACAGTTGCGCGTATCCTCAAGATAATAGATATGCCGGATGCAACTACTACTGTCATTGTCCAGACCAAAGCAGTGGTGAATCTGGAGAAGATAACACGTAGACGTGGCTATCTGAAAGGCAAAATATCTCCGCGCATTGAGAACGTTCCCTCGCCGGATGATGAGGAAATGGTGGCTATATTAATGACTATCCGTGAGAATTTCCAGAAGCTTCTGGCAAATATGCCCCAACACGAGGCAGCGGAATTGAAATTCGGATATGAAAATATTACCAATCCTTTGGCTGCGGTATGCTATCTGATAGTTCATACACCTTTTTCTGTTGAGCTAAAGCAAAAATTGCTTGAAACAACGGATTTCAAACAAAGATGCCTTGACTTCAGCGAGCACCTCAATATCATGACACGTCTCATGATGATAAAATCGGAAATACAGTCGCGTACTCATGAAGAATTGTCGAAGCAGCAGCGTGACCATTTTCTGCAACAGGAGATGCAAAGCATCAAGGATGAACTCGGTATGAATGATGACGAGGAAGAACTGGATGCACTTGAAGCCCGTGCCGCGACAAAAAAATGGCCCGCTGAAGTGCAGAAGCACTTTGAGCGGGAAATGCGCAAGCTTGAGCGCTTCAATCCACAATCGCCCGATTATTCGATACAATACACTTACCTCGATACATTTCTTAATCTTCCCTGGGAAAATTATTCTGAGGGCACGATGAAACTCAATGAAGTTGAGAAAGTCCTGAATAAGGACCATTACGGTCTTGAGAAAGTGAAGGACAGAATTATAGAGCAAATGGCTGTCATGTGTCAGAGGGGCGATAACAAGGCTTCCATAATATGTTTATACGGCCCTCCTGGTGTCGGAAAAACATCGCTTGGTAAATCTGTGGCAAAAGCGCTCGGCCGTGAGTATGTCAGAATTTCACTCGGAGGTGTATCGGATGAGAGTGAGGTGCGAGGACATCGTCGCACATACTTAGGTGCGATGCCAGGTCGTATAATATCATCGCTTACCAAACTTGAGACATCTAATCCCGTTATTGTTCTTGATGAGGTTGACAAACTTAGCCGCGACTATAAGGGTGACCCTGCGTCTGCTTTGCTCGAATTGCTCGACCCCGAGCAAAATAATGCTTTTCATGACAATTATCTTGACGTGGACTATGATTTGTCGAAAGTACTGTTCATAGCTACTGCAAACAATCTGTCAACAGTTTCACGCCCACTGCTTGACCGTATGGAGGCTATTGAGATTACCGGTTATACTCTTGAGGAAAAAATTGAGATAGCACGGCGTCATCTTGTGCCGAAGATGCTTGAACGTCATGGTTTCGCACCAGATGAGATATCGTTTTCAAAGAAAGCACTTCATTCTATCATCGAGAACTATACCTCAGAATCCGGAGTGCGCTCACTCGAAAAGAAAATTGCCACGGTATTGCGTCGCATAACTCGTAAAAAGATGCAAAATAAGCCCTATCCCACTACTGTAGAAACGTCAGACTTATACGAATTGCTTGGACCGGAAAAAGTATTCCCTGAAAAATTCGAGACGTCAGACTGCTGTGTGGGAGTTGTCACAGGTTTGGCGTGGACAAGTGTCGGAGGCGAAATACTTTTTATAGAGTCGTCGCTTAGTGAAGGAAAAGGAGAAAAACTGACACTTACGGGTAATCTTGGTGATGTAATGAAAGAATCTGCCATGCTTGCGCGTCAGTATCTGAAAGCCAATGCTCAAACTCTCGGACTCGATACCGAAAAGATTGCCACTACAGATGTACACATACATGTTCCCGCAGGTGCAATACCTAAGGACGGTCCGTCTGCAGGTATAACTATGGCAACTTCTCTTGCATCTTCGTACAGCGGTCGTAAGGTACGCCCGCGTTTAGCGATGACAGGAGAAATTACACTCAGAGGCAAGTTGTTGCCTGTGGGGGGAATAAAAGAGAAAATCCTGGCTGCCAAGCGTGCAGGAATTACTGACATCTGCCTGTGCAGGATGAATGAAAAAGATATCCTCGAAATAGACGAGAAATATCTCAAAGGTGTCAGCTTTCATTATTTCGATACTATCGGAGAAGTCCTGGATTACGCATTACTCCCCAAAGAAGAGGATTCTGATAAGTGAACCACCACCTCAAGACAATCTCCTACATAAAAATAATTGGCATACTGCTCGTTGTGTTCGGACACTCGTTTCACGAGTATCCGCATGACGACGGTTGGCCAATAACCCTATACTGGATGCTCTACAGCTTCCGAATGCCATTATTTGTTTTTGCGTCAGGAGTAGTTTTAGCCATGTCATTCACACGGCGGGCAGCAACTGACACACTCCGAAGTCTGCCTTCCTTTGCTGCAGACAAATTCAAACGGTTACTGATACCTTATTTCGTCATTATGGCCATAGTGGCAGTTCCGCGTTTTCTATTGAACGGTTTTGCCGACGACGATGTAAATCTAACGATAGGCAATTTCATTGGTACAGACGAACTTATAATATCTCTCTATTGGTTTCTTCCGTTCAGTTTCATTCTCATGTGTGCGGGCTATGCCGGCATGCAACTGTTTGGAAATCAGAGAATGGCATGGATGTTTGTTCTGATTCTGCCTGTTGCTGCCTATCTGATGCTCGGACACATAGGTTGGGACATACGCCTGTTCTCATTTGGCAACGTGTGTCGGTTGGGTATCTATTTCTTTCTTGGAATGACGTATGGTTTTTACAAGGATATGGTTGACTCACGTATACCATGGGCATCAATCCCCATGTGTGCAGCATGTTTCGGAGCGTGGCTTGTTCTGTCGCAGTATATTGAGGGGGCATTGTCAATGCTGTTATGTGGAATTGCGGGCATACTTATGGTACTTTCGTTTGTTAATCTGATGGTAAAGCGCGGGTGGAAATTTCTTGATTTCTTCGAAGGGTCTACCTACATGATTTTTCTACTTTCCTGGTTTCCCGGTACAGCCTTTCAGCAGATATTGTCTCATCTTGTAAAATTACCCTGGTGGGTGTACACAATTCTTGCTTTTGCGGGAGGTGTTTTACTCCCCGTGATAGTCTACAGGTGGCTTGTCCTCAAGCCGGCAAACACCAGATTGCGGCGTGGTCTCTTGTTTATTCTTGGTCATAAACCCAAGAAATAGTGAATTTCCTTTTATCCTTATATAATTACAGTTTCCATGAATTCAGAACATATTGAAAAAGAAAAGAAGCTTACAATTTCGTCTTTTTTCTCCTACTACAGGAAGAAACGTCCCGAGAAATTTTCAGATACAGTTGAAAATTATGAGATTCCGTTGACTAAGGAACTGTTTGAGATGCAGATGGAACGACTCAGTACAAAAAAGATGCAGGGCGCTTTTGAAAATTTTATCGTATCCGTAGTCAAACGACAAATTACCCCTAACATCAAGCCTCAGACAGGTCCGGACGGTGGTGGTGACGGAAAAGTTGACGCAGAAACATATCAAGTTTCGGATGATATTGCTGATAAGTGGTACTCATGCGAGGATACGGCAAAGGGTGAAAAACGGTGGGCTTTTGCGATAAGCTGCATGAAGAAATGGAAGTCCAAGGTTGAGTCGGATGTTGCAAAGATTGCAGGCACAAACAGAGGCTACAGTCGTGTGCTTTTCTTCTCTAATCAGTTCATAAAAGCCAGTACTCGTTTAGATGTCGAGAAAGACCTATCGGAAAAATATGGCATTAAAGTGGATATCTTTGATGGTCTGTGGTGTGAAAATGCTGTATTCAACGATGGCTGTATGGGCCTTGCGCTTGAACATCTTGAGTTCTCCGATGAATATAAAAAACGTCAGGTAATAATAGGACCTAATGATAAAGCGCGCCAGGAGAGATTGGATGTTATAGAGAAAAATATTTTGCGTCACATATCCGGAATTGACACCGAGTATATTGATGAACTGCATGAAACGTGTTTATTGAGTAGAGGTCTTGAGCGTCCGCGAACAGAAATAGAAGGACGATTTATGCGCGCCATGCGTGAGTGTGAAGCACATGGTACGCCACAACAGATGTTTCTTTTGATTTATGACCATGCATGGACTTGTTTCTTTTGGTTTGAAGATATTGATGCCGCTTACGCAGATTTACAGAAATTGAAGCCGTATATTGAGACAAACACTACTGTACTACGGTTGGAACGTTATACAACCCTGCTTACAAATTTGATAAATCTTGCATCCGTAGGATTGTATGATGTTGAGACAGTTAAGACTGAATGTGATTATATCAAGAAATTTGAGGATAGATTAAAAGCAGATAGCAGTAAGCCCTCTTGTTTGCTTTTCTTACGTATTTATCTTGCGGAGCGTCGGTTGATAAGCCATATTCAACAGCATCAACCGATTGATGAGGATATAGCTGTTCTTCGCCCTTTGTTGCTCGATTCTACTTCCCATATTGACATCAGTTTTGAAACTAATTATAAAGTAATAAATATGCTGTCTGAGGTAATCGAGGAAAGTCAAGAGTTTGATGACCTTATTGATGAAATGGCAGACATTCTTGCTAAAAAAATGTCACAGGTCAATGCTGCAGATTTGCGTTTCATAAGAGCGGAAGCACAATTGAAGAAAAAGAATTGGAAATCTGTTGTAAAACAACTCGGCTTTTGTGTATACGCCTATGAACAGGAAGAATATCAGGAAAAATTAATAAAGTCTGCGGGATATATGGGGATTGCCCTCAGACATCTTAATCTTCCATATAGTTCGGAAGCTTATTTGCTCAAATGTGCATCCTTTCTCATTAGACAGTTTTACGCGACTGGTATCGTTCCGCATTTGTTAGTTACTGTCTTACAAAAACTTTGCGAGTTAGAGGTGATTTTAGGTCGTATTGTAATGTTCTGGAATTGGTATGAACTGCTGCATGTTGTTGCAAATAATGGGCAATTCTGTGATGAAGATGTATTTAAGGAAGCTACTCAAATTAATGATGCTGCATGGGCTTGCAGATTATCTGTTACAGACTTACGTGACTCAACTATAGCAAAGTTGCCAGATATATTCGAGAGATTAGGAATGTATGTTTCTTCAGAATATCTGAAACTTATTATGGGATATTCTGAAGAGGTGGATAAAAAATGCTTGCCGACTTTACAAAGTATGGTAGAGAATTCGAAGTTACAGAATCAGCCGCTATTTGAACAGCTCCTTGATAAAATAAATATTTCAGCATCAGGACAGGTATATCTAAAGACTTCTGTACGCAATCATACTATCTGTGTGTCTTATGAAAATGATTGTGAGATACAGCGATTGGTAGAAATTTTTTTAGCATCTGTGGAATCGTTCTATGCTACTTTTGAGCATTATGATGTAATGGCTATTGATAATGAAATTAATGTCCGTGTGGTATTATCGACTGAACCTTCGGTCATTGTTCCGTTATCAAAAAGTTCCGAATATGAGTTCAGAGTCAATAAGACTGACAATGATGATAAGTATCTGGAATGTATATTGGTATTTATATCAAACATGCTGTTTCGTAATTCTGTCACAAAAGATGATATAAATGCCATGTTGGCATCAAGACAAAATGGAGAACGACTTATTGATAGAGTCACTGTACTACAGCATACCAAGTTTGATATGGTCAGCGTATTGGGGAAAACCTTCAAATATAAGTTGGAGGATTGGATGCGTGATACAGATAAACTTTATACTTACAAAGGACAACGTACAGATTTTTGTGAAAAAATCTATACCAATCATCTACAGTCTGATATGACTACTGTCAAAGTCAATTCAGATATGTCATTGTGGGATTATGCCGGTTGGAGCGGATGTTGTTTTGTCCATGGTCAATGTGGTTACACACCGCCATGTTTTGGACTGGTTTTCAAAAATTTGGAGATAGGGAAAACAATTGTATCAGAGTGGAAACCTACAACTGATGATGGTCGGCCTCGAATACACATCTATATTGTCCGAGGAATAGATGCATACAATCCTACTCACTACCGTGTGTGTATTGCTCCAGCCTTTCCGACTGAAATCGAGCCTCATAGGTATATTGCGCAGGTATGTCGGAAGCATACCATGACACCTGCCACCAGTGAAAATCTCGACCGTTTTGAAGAACAATTCCAGCGCTACGGTGTGTGCGGGTTAATGGCATTCCAAATATCAGATGATAATGCTGTTGCTCTACCTGAGTCATTCAACGATGCATTTATTTTTTCTGATATTGAATTTAGGGAAGCTCATCTTATAGGCCTTGACGATGAAGCCCGTATAGCAATTGAGCCGGATGATAATCCTTATATACCTCAAGAGGCTAAAGATACTGCACCTGTGGTGAAGGTATTGAAGGAACTTCAGAAAGTAGTCAATCGGGGATGAATGTTGCAGGATTACCCCACTCCCATGTACCTGCGTATACTGCAGAAAAATTGTACATGGCAATACCGAGGTCTATTAAATCAGCCGGTTTTTCGCTCTGAACAAGTGCGGATATTTTGCCGTCAGCATCCACAGAAATTCTCGCCGGCCGGCGATTGACCGCTGATGGCGCTACGGCAAAAGCTTGAAGCCCTTTGATAAGTTGGGTGTCAGCAAGCAGACTTTCTCGAATACTATCATCACACACCAGAAAATCGGCCGGCTGCATGCGTTTACTATGTATCGCGCTTTTCATTATGCGCGCTATAGGAGAGTCTCCGCGTGACGTGTTTTCATAACCTAATGTGATAAGGTATAATACCTTCTCTCCCACTTTTATATTTGTTGCGATATGCGATGCATCGTACGTGCCGCTGACGAAGCATGTACCCAGTCCCAAGGACACACACAGCATCACAAGTTGTTCCCCATAGTATCCCGCTCGCTCAAGTGTATTAGGGAATGAAATGTCGGCGGCTACTACAATATAGTTACGCACATTACGAAACGCTCCGTATGAGCGACGGAAGCCACGGAATGGTTCTCCGTCATTCATACAGAGCGTAATGTGCAGTCCTGCTTCATGACTGTTGATGAACGTAATTTCCGATTTAATCGTACTGACGGTTTTCTCGTCCGGTATACGGTCGGAATAGCTCCGTACGGAGCGGCGTTTACGCAGTTCCTCAACAGTCATGATACAATTTAATTTTCAAAGTCGATTTCGTAAGAATCGAGGAAGTCCATGGTGTCCTGGATATAGTCTTTCATAACTACATCTGTTTCTACAAACGGAACTTTCTCGCGATAAGCCTTCATCAGTTTCTCGATGATGGGTGAACTCTTCAAAGGACGACGGAAGTCAAGACCCTGAGCTGCATCCATGAGTTCGATAGCAGCGATATATTTCAGGTTTGAAATAATCTTATGAAGCTTTGTAGCTGCATTGGCTCCCATTGATACGAGGTCTTCCTGGCCGTTTGAGCTGACTATAGAGTCGCAAGATGCGGGGAATGAATACATTTTGTTTTGGCTAACCATTGATGCAGCCGCATACTGAGGAATCATAAATCCGGAATTCAGACCGGGTTTGGCAACAAGGAATTCAGGCAGACCTCTTTGTCCGAGAATAAGCTGTGCCGTTCTGCGTTCAGATATATTGCCGAGCTCGTGGAGCGCTACCCCCATGTAATCGAATACAAGAGCAAGAGGTTCTCCGTGGAAGTTACCACCTGATACTACTAAATCTTCATCAGGGAATACTGTAGGATTGTCTGTCACTGAATTGATTTCCGTGTGCAGAACATCAGTTACATGACGCATGGCATCTTTCACTGCACCGTGAACCTGAGGAATACAGCGGAAAGAATACGGGTCCTGTACATGTTCTTTGTGACGCTTGATGATTTCGCTTCCTTCAAGGATTTCACGGAAGCGGCGGCCCGTCTCTATTTGGCCTTTGTGCGGACGAACCTGCTGAATGCAATCGAAGAAGGGTTCAATGCGTCCGTCGTAAGCCTCAAGCGATATGGCACCAATGAGGTCGAAGCAGTTGACCATGTGCCAGCCGTCGATAAGCGCCTTGATACCGTTGGCACTCATGAACTGTGTACCATTCAGGAGTGCAAGACCTTCTTTTGATTTCAGTTTGATAGGACGCCAGCCGAAAATATCAAGAATTTCTGAACCTTTGACTCTCTTGTCTTTGAATATGACTTCGCCTTCGCCGATGAGAGGAAGGAAAAGATTGGCCAAAGGTGCGAGGTCGCCCGAGGCACCAAGTGAGCCCCGGTCGCATACCACAGGGTAGATGTCGTTATTATAGAAGTCAAGGATGCGTTGCACTGTTATCACCTGTACACCGCTGAAGCCCATTGAAAGAGCATGAGCTTTGAGCAGAAGCATCAGTTTTACTATTGTCTTGTCAACAGGTGTACCTACGCTGCAAGAGTGGCTTTTAACCAGATTTTCCTGAAGCGTAGAGAGGTCGGCAGGTGAAATGGTACGATTGCAGAGAGACCCGAAGCCGGTGGTTACACCATAAACCGGATGCTCTGTATCTTCCATCTTCTTGTCGAGATAGTTGCGGCAGTGTTCAATGCGTTTTTTAGCCTCTTCCGATAATACGAGTTTGGTATTATCTTTGAGGAGTTTTTCAATCAAGTCATACGTGAGTTGGCTTGAACCGATTTCGTAAGTTTCGAGTTTTGACATTTCTGTATGGTTGAAATAGATTATTGTTAATTTGTAAATCAGTCGTTTTCGGCAACTATGCGTCCGTGGCTAATGACTGTCTTGACGCAATTCATTCCGACATAATATGGCAGCATGCGATAGTTGTCGAAATGTAGTATTATAACGTCACCGCGCTTGCCGGCTTCGAGTGTGCCTGTTTTTTCTGCCTGTCCTACTGCGGCTGCTCCGTTGATAGTCAGTGCTGTCAGAGTCTCTTCTATGCTCATGTTCATGTAGATGCATGCGAGAGCAATTGTTAAAGGTATAGAACCGGATAAACAAGAGCCGGGATTCAGGTCAGTTGCAAGAGCAACTGCGCAACCGCGGTCTATAAATTTTCGGGCCGGAGCATACGGTTCTTTAAGCGAGAAAGCTGTCAACGGCAGAAGGGTAGCTACTACCCCACTCTTCGACATATCTTCTATACCACGGTCGGACACATGTAGCAGGTGGTCGGCTGAAACAGCGCCAACCTTGGCGGCAAGTTCAGCACCTCCTAATGTTACAATCTCATCCGCATGCAGTTTGAGCTCATAACCAGCGTCGGCTGCTGCGCGTAGCAGACGTTCCGAATCTTCGAGTTCAAAAACATTCTTCTCACAGAATACATCGCAGAAGCGGGCATAATCCTTAGCAAGAGGAAGCATTTCTTTGATGATGTGGTCTATGTAGTCAGCTGTACGACCCTTGTATTCAGTAGGTATTGCGTGTGCACCAAGGAATGTGGGGACAATCTCAACACTCTGGCCTTCTTTCTTGCGCAATGAGTCTATGGCTTTGAGCATCTTTAGCTCGGTTTCTGTATCAAGTCCATAGCCACTTTTTGCTTCAACCGTTGTCACACCCATGTGGCTCATTCTGTTGATGAACCATTGTGCGCGTTCTTCAAGCTCTTCTTGTGATAAAGTGCGGGTGGCATTGACTGTCGACTGAATACCGCCTCCACGTTCCATGATAGACATGTAGGTATCGCCTTTCATTCTCCATTCAAATTCATCCGGACGGAATCCCCCGAATATCAGATGAGTATGAGAGTCGACGAAACCTGGAAGTACCGCACGTCCTCCGGCATCTATTGTACGGACGTTTTCGTTTTTCAACTCAGCAGGCATCTCTTCCATAGAACCAGCATAGCGGATTATTCCGTCACGTATTGCTATGGCTGCCTTGGACACTGTCTTAATAGCGGCCATGTCGCCACCTTTGCGGGATGTTCTCCCTTCAGGCGTCGACATGGTTGCATTCAGTATATTGATATTATTCTGTTGCATATTAATGCTACGTAATTATCATCAACAGAGGAGATTTATTTCTCCATTACGGCATCGACTACTTTCAGCAGTTCAGTTTCGCGGTCGCATGCCTTTTTCGCAATTTCTGCAGCTTCTGTTAAAATTTTCTCAGCAGCTTCGCGGTCTTTAAGTCCCGCTGCGTTGATACGTACATTCAGCCATGCACCGAGAACGGCGGAACGTGCTGCAAGCATACCTACGCCAGCATCTGTGACAGAGGCTGGGTTACCGGTTTTTGCCATTTGTTCCAAAAGGTCAAATGTCTCATAAGCGGTTTTCATCGTCTGGAGCGGAACTTGTGTTGCATAAAGAGTTGCTGCCTCCATAGCTGCTGCGCGAGCAGCTTTTTCTTCAGGAGTGGTTTTGGGCATGTCAAACACAGCCATGATGCGGTTGAACGCGTCCGTATCTTCATCAACGGCATGGATGAGACGGTCAAGAATTCCACGACCCTTTTCAGCTGCAGTTGAGAATTCCTCCCAACGGTCATCCCAACCTGCTTTGTGAGCTGACAAGTTGGCAACCATAGTACCGAGAGCCGCTGCAAGAGCGCCCATGTATGCTGCTATAGAGCCACCGCCGGGAGCTGGTGATTCAGAAGCTGTTTCGTTGGCAAATTCAGTGCACGTAAGGTCAACAAGTTTCTTAGCATCCTTGTTTTCAAGCATATACTCAATAACCTTCTCTTCGGGTTTGAACTCTTTGAGTTCGTCAAGACCCATTGATTTTACAGCTATCTTTATGATTTCGCTGTCAGGTATACCGAGTGAACGCTGCTGCATGCGGAGGTAATGCTTGCCTGCATCAATGAGAGTGCGTTTAGGAATCAGACCTACGATTTCTGTACCTGTCACACGGATACCGCGGGCTGCCGCCGCACGGTTGACTTCGTCAAATGCCTTGTGGAGCGATGTCTGATTGATGTCGGTAATGTTCATTGACACCTGAGCAATGCCATATTCATCGATAAACCAACCGATAGCCTTGGTTCCTTTAAGCGTACCGGGGAGCATAATGGTTTTGCCGTCGGCATCCTTCATTGGTTTGCCGTTGGGTTTTCCTCCTTCGCGTTTGGGTCTGCCCTTTTCACGAACGTCGAATGCAATGGCATTAGCGCGGCGAGTTGATGTAGTATTCAAGTTGAAGTTTACGGCTATAAGAAAATCACGTGCGCCGACTGCAGTACAGCCTGTACGTGCAACACCTTCATCAAACGGACGGTCGCCGAAGTCAGGACCTTTTCCCTCTTTGCCCATACGTTCAGCCAGACCTTCATATTCGCCGGCACGGCATACGGCCAGATTACGGCGTTCAGGTGTGAAGGCTGCAGCTTCGTAACAGTAGCAGGGGATATTTAGTTCTTTTGCTGCACGCTCGGCAAGTTTGCGGGCGAGTTCAGCACATTCTTCAAGCGTGATGTTACTTACGGGAATGAGGGGACAAACATCGGTTGCACCCATACGCGGGTGTGCACCATGATGTTTGCTCATGTCGATAAGCTCGGCCGCTTTTTTCATACCACGCAGAGCTGCCTCTATGACCTGTTCAGGTTCACCTACGAAAGTGACTACTGTACGGTTGGTGGCTTCACCCGGGTCTACGTCCAGAATACGTACCTCATCTCCCTTTGCAATCTCTGCTGTAATCGCATCGATTACTCCTTTGTCGCGCCCTTCGCTGAAATTGGGCACACATTCTATAATTTGTTTCATGTTATTATCTGATGTGAGCTGTTTTTTAAGTATTATTTCTTAATCAGAGTCTTTATATACTCGTCATCGGCAAGGAACGGCTCGGTAATGATAAATCCGTCTTCCTTATGAGTGCGGTTCCATTCACATACTGTCGACATGGCATTCTCATTACGTGCCCATGAACGTCGGGCTACACCACCCATTACGTCCCAAAGCATCGCATTGCGTAATATTTCGTCAACACGTTCTGAACCGTCACATACCATGCCGAAGCCACCGTTGATAGACTTACCGATACCTACACCGCCTCCATTGTGCAGTGCAACGAGGCTCATGCCGCGTGCACAGTTGCCCGCGAAACACTGTACAGCCATGTCGGCCATTACATTTGAGCCGTCTTTGATGTTGGATGTCTCACGGAACGGAGAGTCTGTACCGCTTACATCATGGTGGTCGCGGCCAAGCATGATAGGACCGACCTCACCATTGCGAACCATTTCATTGAATTTCAGGGCTATCTTCAGGCGGCCTTCTGCATCTTGATAAAGGATGCGTGCCTGAGTGCCTACAACGAGGGCGTTCTTCTCTGCGTCGCGAATCCAGTTGTAGTTGTCTCTGTCCTGACCACGACGGTCGGGATTGATGCACTCCATAGCAGCCTTGTCAGTCTTTATCAGGTCTTCGTGCTTGCCGCTCAGACATACCCAACGGAAAGGACCATAACCATAATCAAATAACATCGGTCCCATGATATCCTCAACGTATGAAGGCCAGATAAAACCGTCCTTTTCATCGATGCCGTTGCGTGAGATTTCTTGCACACCAGCATCGTAAACAGACTTCATAAATGCGTTGCCGTAGTCGAAGAAGTATGTTCCGCGTTCAACCAGGGCCTTTATGGCATCGTAATGACGCTTGAGAGATTTATCTACCTCTTCTTTAAATTTTTCGGGGTTTGAGTGTAGAAGTTCGGTGCGCTCATCAAATGAAAGAGAGACAGGACAATAGCCTCCGTCATACACGGCATGACATGATGTCTGGTCACTCAGCAGCTCAACCTTTTTGTCATGCTTTACTGCATATTCAAGAAGGTCAACAACGTTGCCGTGGTAAGCTATTGACAAGGGACGTTTTTCTTCAATTGCTTTTTCTGCGAGTTCGAAAGCGGTCGGAATATCTTCGACTACTTCCTGAACCCAGCCCTGCGAATGACGTGTTTCGATGCGTGATTTGTCAACTTCGGCAATGATAGCAACAGCACCTGCAATTTCTGCAGCTTTGGGTTGAGCACCGCTCATCCCGCCAAGACCAGACGAAATAAACAGATGTCCTTTAAGGTCGCCGTCGGCAGGTACACCCAGTTTCATACGGCCGGCATTGAGAAGTGTATTGAAAGTACCATGGACGATGCCCTGAGGACCGATGTACATCCAACCTCCGGCTGTCATCTGTCCGTAGTTGGCTACACCCATCTGCATAGCTTCATGCCAATCGGTCTGGTTGTCGAACATGCCGACCATCATGGCGTTGGTAATGATTACTCGGGGTGAGTCTTTTTTAGAGGGGAAAAGGCCCAACGGATGTCCAGACTCGATTACGAGTGTCTGGTCTTCACGCAGTTCTTCGAGATATTTCATGATGAGTCGGTACTGCAGCCAGTTCTGACATACCTGCCCCGTCTCTCCATAAGTCACAAGTTCATAAGGGTATAAAGCGATATCGAAGCATAGGTTATTGTCAATCATGACCTGAAATGCTTTACCCTCAAGGCAATTGCCTTTATATTCGTCTATGCTCTTGGCTTTGAGGTCGCCTTCCGGGCGGAAGCGGTATGCATAAATACGGCCACGTGTACGCAATTCTTCCAGAAATTCGGGGGCAAGTTTTTCATGCAATTCTTCGGGTAGGTAGCGAAGTGCATTCTTAAGTGCTGTCACGGTTTTTTCAGGTGTAAGGGTATAACCGCGGTCAGGGGCGCGACGGATACCTTCAACGAATTTGGGATACTCTGGCATCTCTGCCGAGAGGTGAAGTCCGGTGTTGGTTTGTTTAGCCATTGGTATTAATCGTTTTTTTGATTTTTTGCTGTTCTGTATGCTGTTTTTCAACAGTATAATAATCTCTGCAAAAGTAATCAATTTGTGCCGATTATCCAATTAAGAATTATTAAAAAAGTTAACGGAGAACCGTCTGGCTCTCCGTTTCTTTTTTATGGTGTCCGTTAACTGTGTCAGTTGCCCATTTCCGACAGGAATTTGATTCGCGCAAGGCGTATCCAATCCTCTTCTACTTCGTTGCCGAATTCCTGAATTGCCGCTTCAATGTCATCGTCCGTATTAGTACAGAAAAACTCTGTCAGATATTCTTGTAAATCATCATCAATATTTTGGTTCAATGCATAGTTGATGTTGATTTTAAGTCCGGACAGTACTATTGATTCCAATTCGTCAATTAGACTTCGGAAATCAAGGCCTTGGCTCTGGGCTATTGTCTGGAGGTCTTTTCGTAAGTCTATACCGTTTATTATCGAGCGGATGCGTTGAGAATTCTTTGAAGTCGTGCGTATCCTGAAATCTTCGGGGCGGATGATATCATTTTCTTCGACATATCGTTTGATAATATCAAGAAATTCCTGTCCGTAACGGTGTGCTTTGCCTGTACCTACGCCCGGAATATTCTTCAGTTCTTCCATTGTCATAGGATAGCTTGTGGCCATTGCTTCAAGCGATACATCTTGAAAAATTACATACGGAGGAAGGCCATGATGTTTGGCAGTTGTTTTCCGCTGGTCCTTTAGGATTGCATATAATTCCGGGTCGGCTACACTTGTAGCACCTCCGCCGACAGCATCATCATCTACTACATCGCGAAATTCGTTATCTTCTGTAATTTTGAATGATACAGGGTGTTTAATGAATTCTTTTCCTTTCTCAGTCAGACGTATTGTACCATAGTTTTCAATATCTCGGCTGAGATAGCCCGCCAAAATGGCCTGGCGCATCATAGTCGACAGATATTTTTCTGTGAGGTCTGATGCACATCCGAATGTCTCAAGTTCATCGTGTTTGTACGATTTGACATCATCGGTACCCTTGCCGTACAAAATGTTGATGATATGTTCTGGCTTGAATTTCTCCTTGACTGCAGCTACAGTTTCAATGGCAGCGGCCAGTTCATCTTTTGCCTCTATTTGCTTTTTAGGATGCAGACAGTTGTCACAGCTTCCGCAGTTGTCTTCCGTGTACATCTCTCCGAAATAATGAAGCAAGGTTTTACGACGACAGACAGATGATTCTGCGTAGGAAGCAGTGTCGCGAAGCAGCTGACGCCCTATTTCTTGCTCGGCAACTGATTTTCCTTGCATCAGTTTCTCAAGCTTCTGTATGTCGGAATAGCTGTAAAATGTCAGACAATGACCTTCACCTCCGTCACGTCCTGCACGACCGGTTTCCTGATAATATCCTTCAAGACTTTTAGGAATGTCATAGTGAATTACAAATCTGACGTCAGGCTTGTCGATACCCATGCCGAATGCTATGGTGGCGACAATAACATCCACATCTTCCATAAGGAATGCATCCTGATTGGCACTTCGCGATGCAGGATCCATTCCGGCATGATATGGTAGAGCCTTTATATCGTTGATACGGAGAACTTCAGTCAGTTCTTCCACCTTTTTTCGTGCAAGACAATAGATGATGCCAGATTTACCCGGTCTGTTTTTTATATACCGAATAATGTCGCGGTCAATATTTTTTGTCTTGGGTCGGACTTCGTACATGAGGTTTGTACGGTTGAAGCTTGACTTGAAGACATTCGCATCATGCATTCCGAGATTTTTCTGGATGTCATGCTGAACTTTCGGTGTAGCGGTTGCTGTAAGAGCAATTACCGGACGGGGGGCGATGACATTGATGATAGGCCGTATTTTGCGATATTCCGGGCGGAAGTCATGTCCCCATTCCGAAATACAATGTGCTTCATCAACCGCATAAAATGATATATCGACCGAACGCAGGAAGTTGATGTTGTCCTCCTTGGTCAATTGCTCAGGGGCAACATAAAGCAATTTGGTGCGTCCTTCTATTATGTCGTTTTTTACCTTTTCTACAGCAGCCTTGTTGAGCGATGAATTCAGAAAATGTGCAACACCGTCATCTTCACCGAAATTACGCATCGCGTCAACCTGGTTTTTCATCAGTGCGATTAACGGAGATATGACTATGGCTGTTCCGGGAGAGATGATGGCCGGTAACTGATAGCACAACGATTTGCCGCCACCGGTTGGCATCAGTACAAAAGTATCCTTGCCGTCAAGAAGACTCTTGATTATTTCTTCCTGATTGCCTTTGAAACTGTCAAAACCGAAGCGCTCTTTAAGTGCTGCTCTTATAATAGCTGAGTCTGCCATATTTTCTCAAAATCCGGATTTCTGTCGTAAGTTTTACTCTTGTACAAAATTAACTGAATTAATGATTCTGTCAAAGTTTTTAAGAAAATATTATGAAATTTTTTGGAGACAGATAATTCTCAGTTGACCTCGAATTTTGCTTGCGCGAGTTTTTCGTCTACGTAATCGCGGGTAACCTCAAATTTTTCAATTCCTGCCGACGGGCACTCATACATTGCGTCAACCATGATGGCTTCGACAATTGCTCTAAGTCCGCGAGCACCGAGCTTATACTCTATTGCTTTGTCAACTATACGGTCCAGTGCCGCATCTTCGAAAGTAAGTTCGATACCGTCAAGTTCAAACAAGCGTACATATTGACGCACTATCGCATTTTTTGGTTCTGTCAATATTCGGCGTAAAGCGTCTCTATCAAGTGGTTCAAGATGAGTGAGTACAGGAAGACGACCTATGATTTCAGGTATAAGTCCGAATGATTTCAAATCTTGTGGAGTGACATAACTCATAAGATTTTCTCTCTGCTGTTTCCTCTTCTGCTCATCGTGTCCGTAGCCGACAAGATGTGTGTTAAGACGCGCTGCTACCTTGCGTTCGATACCGTCGAACGCACCCCCGCAGATGAAAAGTATGTTTTTAGTATTAACCGGAATCATCTTTTGCTCCGGATGCTTGCGGCCTCCTTGTGGCGGAACAAGAACGAGTGAACCTTCAAGTAATTTGAGAAGACCCTGTTGCACTCCTTCACCGCTTACATCGCGGGTTATGGAGGGGTTATCGCTTTTTCTCGCGATTTTGTCAATCTCATCGATGAACACAATACCTCGTTCTGCTTTCTCGACATCATAATCGCATGCCTGAAGCAGTCTTACGAGGAGGGATTCGATGTCCTCCCCTACATAGCCTGCTTCAGTCAGTACGGTTGCATCGACAATGGCGAACGGCACATCAAGCAGCTTTGCGATACTTCGTGCAAGTAGTGTTTTTCCTGTACCGGTAGGACCGACCATAATGATGTTTGATTTTTCAATCTCAACATCAGAATTGTCTGTATCCCTGGTATTGTGTTCCCCGATTCGTTTGTAGTGGTTATATACGGCTACAGACAGATATTTCTTGGCTTCGTCTTGCCCTATTATATATTGGTCGAGAAACTCTTTAATCTCTTTCGGAGTCCTGATTTTGTACGTTTCTTTCTCAGTGTCTGCGTGTTCTTCAGTGTCTTTGATTTTATTGAGAGCTGTGTCTCTCTGATTATCAAGGAATTGAATGCAGTTTTCACACAAATACAGCTGGTCGAACATGTGTAAGACATGATTTGACGGTTCGTCGGTCGACCCGCACATAGAACATACAGGTTTTTCTATCTTGTCAGCCATATTTCCGTTGTTTATTTTTTAGCGGGATTGACGAGAACTTTATCAATCATACCATATTCTTCTGCCTCTTTGGCTATCATCCAGTAGTCACGGTCAGAATCTTTAGCTACTTTATCAAAAGGCTGTCCGGAATGGTCTGAGATGATACGATACAGCTCATCCTTAAGCTTAAGAATTTCTCTCGCAGTAATTTCAATATCTGATGCCTGACCATTTATGCCGCCCATGGGTTGGTGAATCATTACTCTTGAATGAGGCAGTGCGAAACGCTTACCTTTCTCGCCGGCTACCAGAAGGACAGCAGCCATTGAAGCTGCCATACCTGTACATATTGTCGAGACATCACTCGATATGTATTGCATGGTGTCATAGATGCCAAGGCCGGCATATACCGACCCACCGGGAGAGTTAATATAGATGGAGATGTCTTTGCCGGGGTCTGCAGAGTCAAGATACAACAGCTGCGCTTGTATCACATTTGCAGATTGGTCAGTGACTTGAGTACCAAGAAATATGATACGGTCCATCATCAGACGTGAAAAAACATCAAGTTGAGTCACATTAAGTTGGCGTTCTTCAAGAATATAGGGATTGATGTAATCAGCATGCGGAGTAACCGATGAGATGCCTGAAGCAGCTTTATCTACAAATCTTGTGTACTGGTCAAGCATGTTTGAATTAATGCCGAGGTGGTTTACCGCAAAATTTTTGAAATCGTTATTCATTTCTGTTCTTTGTTTGATTAATGTTGTGTGTCTTTCAAGCAAATATCGCGCCCGTTTTTTCGGCAGAAAAGGGAGAAAGTCTGTTTCTTAGACTTCTCTCCCATTTCTAAGCCAAAGACCGGCCGGTGGCCTGTCAGGTGTTATTTAGTTTCTTCGGCAGGTGCAAAGAGCTTATTGAATTCTTCAACACTAACGGTTTTGTCATCAACATTGACTGATGCACGAATGCCGTTGAAGAGTTTCATGTCAAGAGCTTGATTGGCAATCTGCTCGCGGTGCTTGTCATCCTTGAGCATGTTATCGATATAATAATTCAAGCCGTCTTCCGGAATATTTGTCATTCCGTAGCTTGCAAGTTGCTGACGTGCTATCATTCCTGCAAGATTGCGAAGGTCTGATTCTTCAAGCTTTATTTCAAGTTGTTTTGCAATTTCTTCGCGAACCAGCTGCCACACGAGGTCTGTGCGGATTTTCTTGTATTCCTCTTCGATATTTTCGTCTGTCAGATTTTTGTCCTGCATTTTGAGGTAATCCTTGAGGATTTCATCCGGAAGTTCAATTTCGCCTACAGCTTCGAGTATGTTGTTGCGAGCATCGATTGTGAAGCGGAAGTTGCTGTCAGCAGCCAATTGGGCAGCTATCATATCTTTGACAGCGGCTTTGTATTCTTCTTCATTGTGAACTTTGTCAGGACCGAAGACTTTGTCGAAGAATTCCTGATTGTGTTCAGCCGGGCGGAGAACGATGATATCCTCAATGTCGAAGTTGAAGTCGCCTTTGTGGTTTTCCGCATCTTCTTTGTCTATGTTAAGCATAGATGCGAGCTCTGTGGGATTGGCATCGCAGGTTGCTGCCGGATTGAATTTGACAGAGTCTCCTTTATGTTTGCCCACGAAGAGAGATTTCTGCTCGTCGTTTTTGAAAAATTCGGGTGCTACAATACCTTTTTCTACTACGATACCACCTTCTTTGGGTGTGCCGTCTTCATTGAGCTCGGTAATGACGCCTTTTACGAGAGCGTTGGGTTCAACCTCTTCGCCAGATTCCTGTTTGCCAAGACGTTTGCACATATTCTTGTCCTGCTGGTCAATCATTTCGTCTGTCACCTCAATGGTGTAGTACGGAATGGTCATGTCTTTATTGACATGAGTGTTGATTTCAGGTGCGATACCGACTCTAAACTTGAATGTGAAATCTTTGTTGTTCAAATCAAACTCCTCGTTGGCCTCGGGCATGGGATTGCCGAGAACACGCAAATCGTTCTCTTTGATGTAGTTGAACAATGCGTTGGAGATTTCTTTATTGATAACGTCATACTTGACGCTTTTTCCATATTTTTTCTCAATCAAGGCTGCCGGCACATGTCCGGGACGGTATCCTTTCTCAGTATGTGTGCGACGGATTTCTTTGAGAGTATCCTTGATTTTGTTCTCGTAGTCGCTCTCGTTAATCTCAACAGTCACGATAGCATTGACATTGTCAATCTTGTCAAATGAGATATTCATTTTTTTGATTAAATCTATTGTGTTGGTTATATATCTTGTTCGCTACATTGGAGCAATGCTCCTTTTTACGGCTTACAAAATTATAAAATTTTATTTTTACCGACAAATAATGCCCTTTTATATTACCTATAGAATGTTCCGAATACTTTAACGGCCGAAATATGGTCGGCCACTGAAGCGGTTTCTCGAGCAGAATGCATCGCCCATATAGGATTGCCCATATCTACACCTCGCAAGTCAAGCTGCGAAGTCAGAATGTTACCAAGCGTTGAGCCTCCGGCCACATCGCTGTGGTTGACGAAGTACTGCATATTGACACCGGATTCCTCGCAGAGTGAACGGAATACTGCTGCCCCGTCAGCATCGGTCATATATTTGCAGTTGGCATTGATTTTTACAGCAGGACCATGGCCTATGAGCGCGTGATTTGTCGGGTCATATTTGCTGTTGTAGTTTGGATGCCATGCGTGTGCATCATCAGCCGAAATCATGAAGGAACGCGCTACGCTCCGGAGGAAATCACTCTCGTTGCCACCCAATGCATCGTTGACGCGCAGAAGTATGTTTTTCAGTACCGGTGATGCCGCTCCTTGTTTGGTACCGCTTCCTGTCTCTTCATTGTCGAAAACAGCCAGCACACGGGTGTAGTCCGCATCTTCAGCTATGTTATTCAGGAATGCTTCCAACGATGCAAACGACATTGACAGGTCGTCGATACGTCCGGATTGGATGAACTCTTCATTCACACCACACAGAGCGGCATTCTCCACCGGATAGAGATTCAGTTCATACTCAAGTATTTCACGCGGTTGTACATCGAGGTGGTTTGCCAGCAAAGACTTGATGACGCCGCCCGATTTTTGATAGCCCTCTATCTGTTCCGGTGTGAATATGCCCAATACCGGCTTCATGTCCGATTGAACTGACAATGGATTGCCTTCGTTGACTGCTCGGTTGAAATGTATGGCAAGATGAGGAATGAACGCCACGGGTTTGCGTAGGTCAACGGCAACCATTTTAGGATTGAGCGCATCTTTACCTGCAAGTGCCACGCGTCCGGATATTGACAGCGGGCGGTCAAACCATGTGTACAATATGCCGCCGCCATATTTCTCGACATTGAGGGTTACTGTGCCCCCCTCGTTATATATTTCTGCCTGAGGTTTGATTTTGAAAGTGGGGCTGTCTGAGTGAGATGAGATGATGCGGAAGCTGTGATTTTCAATGTTCCTGCCGACGCGGAAAGCGAAAATTGCAGTGCCGTTCTTAATTACGTAGTAATTGCCGCCGGGGCGAACAGGCCATTTGTCTTCAGCTTTCAGTTCTAAGAAACCAGCTTTGTCCAATTCTTTTTTAATGGTCTGAACAGCCATAACATTGCATGTAGAGCTGTCGAGCCATTTTAAGAGTCTTTCAATCATGTGATATGTGGTGTTTGATATTGTAATTACTGATATTTTTCGTGTATGTCGTATCTCAGGGCATTTAGCGGACGCATCACGTTGCATAAAGTCTGCGACCAATATTCCCTGAAGTTTTCTTTAAGTCCTGAAGCTATTTCCTGCATTCTGTCATTATCCGCATCTTTGATGGCGCAAAGGAAATTATATACCGGTTGAAAGATGTCGGCAAGACTTTCGGATATTGTAGCTGCAATCGGGGTGTCGCTATATTTCATGTCTTCCTCAAAAGTTTCGAGAAAAGTATCATGCTCTCCGAGAAGAACTGATATTCGTGCCCTGATGTTTTCGTAACTCTGTTCGTCGAGATAGTCGTATGCTCCATCCGTCAGCATGCTGTCGTCACTGTCTTTTTCACTGAATGAAGCAGTATGGAGGTATAAAGCCGGTAGAACTTCTGTCATTTTCTCTACGAACTCATTACGCTCAGTTTCTGTACATTTTTCGATTGTAAAGCAAAACTCCTCTGCAGTGCGCAGTAATGCTTCTGAAATTGGTGTGTTATCTGTATGTTCCATGTTCATATAAGCTGTTCGATGTAGAAAGAGTTCAACTATTCGATAAATAAAGCGCTTTTTGACGTATATATTCTTCGACCGCAGGACAAACAAAGTTTCCGACAGGTTTTCCTTCTTTAATGAGCTGTCTTATCATGGAAGATGAAATATTAGATTCGTATTTCGTATCGACTAAATTAATTTCATGAAATGAACTTTCAGCCGTTATTCCCTTGCGAGGATATGCATATACAGTGAATTCATCAAGAATGCGTCGATAGTCTTTCCATTTGGAGATGATTTTCACGTTGTCTCCTCCAATCAACAGTGAAAAATTATGTTCAGGAAATTTATCTCTCAATGCTGTTAACGTGTTAATTGTGTAAAAAGGAGGCGTGAGGGTTGTTTCAAACTCTGATACGATGACATTAGGATGTCCTTCTGCAGACAGGCGGCACATTTCAAGCCTTTCTTCAAATGAAGATTGCGGTTCAGACTTCAGCGGATTGTGAGGAGACACCATCAACCACAGCTTGTCGATGTCGTGGCGACTCACCATATAGTCAGCAAGCATTATATGTGCTTTATGCGGGGGGTCGAAACTGCCGCCGAAGATGCAGATGTTCATTGTCCTGAAGAAAACTCCATTATTAATCTCTCAACCTTGCTGCATGTTTCGTCAAGATTGTCATTGACTATATCTTTGTCAAATTCTGCAGCATACGACATTTCTGTCTCTGCTTTACCGAGTCGTTTTTCAATAACCTCATCAGAGTCTGTGCCACGATTGCGGAGTCTTGCAGCGAGAATTTCGAGTGAGGGTGGCATCAGAAAAATCGAGAGAGCTTCTTTGCCGAAACGTTTTTTTACATTGATAGCTCCTTTCACGTCAATATCAAGTATCATATTATCTCCACTTGAGGTGATACGTTCTACTTCTGAAAGTAGTGTGCCGTAACATGTGCCGGCATATACTTCTTCCCATTCAAGAAATTTATTTTCTTTGACCATGGATTCAAATTCGTGTGCCGACACGAAATAATAATCCTTACCGTTTATTTCGCCGTTCCGCGGCTTGCGGCTTGTGGCAGATACAGAGAATTTCAGACGAAGCTCAGGCTTTTCCATAAGCCTTTTGATTACAGTCGATTTACCTGTTCCGGACGGTGCTGAGATTATAATGATTTTTCCTTTTGGATGCATTTCGCTAATAAGAGTTTAGAGTACGTTGAGTACCTGTTCCTTGATTTGTTCAAGTTCGTCTTTCATCATTACTACTATCCGCTGCATGTCGGCATTGTTGGACTTAGACCCGAGCGTGTTGATTTCACGTCCCATTTCTTGAGCGATAAAGCCAAGTTTCTTTCCCTGTCCGGGTTCACCTTCCATAGTTTCGATGAAATAGTTCAGATGCGAGCGGAGACGGGTTTTTTCTTCTGTCACATCCAATTTTTCAATATAAAAAATCAATTCCTGTTCCAACCGGTTGTTGTCCGGTTCGATACCTTCAAGTTTGGCCAACTGCTCCTGAAGTTTTGAGCGTATTTTAGTCACTCTTTCATTTTCGAATGGTTCAACCTTTTCGAGCAGTGCAGCAATACTTGCTATTTTAGCAGAAAAAAATTCAGCAAGTTTAAGGCCTTCAGCCTTTCTGAACTCATTCAGCGCACTGAGTGCTTCACTGACGGCACTGCTTAGAGCGTTTATTTCGGCCTCTTCAACCGTATTCTGTGTCATTGACAACGATTCCGGCAGTCTAAGCAATGTTGAAAACCAATCAGCCGGTTGAGGAATGCCGAGTTGAGCAGCTGTTGAAGAAATCTGTTCCTTATATGCGGCAAGTGCCTGAGTGTTCAGTACCGCTCCAGTTTCTCCCGCTAAAGACTCGGTGACAATCACCATTTCTACCTTGCCTCTTGAGAGGGATGCCGATGCAAGGTTGCGCATGGGTATTTCATGTTCGCGAAGATAGGATGGCATCTTGACAAACAGGTCAAGTTGTTTTGAATTCAGACTTTTTATTTCAACAGTCAGTTTCCTTTTCGATGTTTCGGCTGTGGCTCGGCCGAATCCCGTCATGGAGTATATCATCGTATAAATATGTTTTTTGCGTGACTACAAAGGTAGTATATTCCTCTTAACCGAGCAAATCGTTGATTTCAGTCAATAAAAAACATAAGGGCGGCGACCTCTTTTGCCGTTTATGTGTTTATATATACATAGAGAACATGCAATATATAAATTAATACCACATACGATATGAGCAACGACGAGTTAGTGAAAACTTGTATGGCTAAAGCTGAAAAATGGCTGTCGCCGGAATATGATGAAACCACACGGGCTGAAGTGAAAGCAATGATGGAGGCTGATGATAAGACACCACTTATTGAGGCTTTCTATAAAGACCTTGAATTCGGTACGGGTGGTTTGCGAGGAATCATGGGTGCGGGTACTAACCGCATGAATATCTATACCGTGGGTGCTGCCACCCAGGGTTTGGCAAATTATCTCAACGATGCATTCAAAGGCTTGCCTGAGATAAGTGTCGTGATTGGTCATGACGTGCGTCACAATTCACGTAAGTTCGCAGAGATGGCCGCTGATATTTTCTCTGCCAACGGAATCAAGGTATATCTTTTTGACGATTGTCGCCCTACCCCGGAAATATCTTATGCTATCCGTAAATTAGGATGTCAGAGCGGAGTTGTGGTGACAGCGAGCCATAATCCTAAAATCTACAATGGTTACAAGGCCTACTGGAGCGATGGCGCTCAGATGATAGCACCGCACGATGTCAAAACTATCGAATATGTCAACAAGATTACCGAAGTAAGTCAGATTAAGTTTACACCCAAGAAGGAACTTATAACTATCATCGGTAGCGATATGGACAATATGTTTCTCGAAGATGTGCTTAAACTGTCGCTGAGTCCAGATGCAATCAAGTGTCACAAAGACATGAAGATTGTCTATACACCTATCCACGGAACAGGCTCGATGCTGATTTTTGATTCTTTGGCCAATTTCGGATTTACCAACGTTATCCATGTGCCTGAGCAGGATGTGCGTGATGGCAACTTCCCCACCGTGGCATCTCCTAACCCGGAAGAACCGTCAGCCATGGCTATGGCTATCGGGAAGGCTCGCGAAGTAGGTGCTGATGTGATAGTCGCCTCCGACCCGGATGCAGACCGTATCGGTTTGGTAGTACGTGATAAGAAAGGTGAATATCAGTTGGTTAATGGCAATCAGATAGTGATGATATTCCTTTATTATCTCATTACACGCAATGTCGAACTCAAGATGCTGAATGGTTCGGAGTATTGTGTGAAAACTATTGTTACTACTGAAACCATACGTCGTATTGCTGATGCCAACAATATAAAGTGTTTTGACTGCTATACCGGTTTCAAATGGATTGCCGATGTAATGCGCAATAATGAGGCTACCATGCGTTATCTTGGAGGTGGTGAAGAAAGCTACGGCTTCCTGGCGGAAGATTTCGTGCGAGATAAAGATGCTGTTTCCGCAATTTCACTCATGTGTGAAATTGCAGCGTGGGCAGCTGACCGAGGGCAAAATCTATATGAAATGCTCATTGATATCTACGTTAAATATGGTTTCTCACGCGAACGTGGTGTAAGTATAGTTCGTCCTGGCAAGTCGGGTGCAGACGAGATTGTAGAAATGATGCGTTCTTTCCGCAGCAATCCACCTGCAACACTTGGAGGTTCACCCGTGACAGCAGTGAAGGATTACCTCGATTTGAATTTTACCGACCTTAAGACAGGCAACGTGGAAAAACTGAATTTCCCGACAACTTCAAACGTATTGCAGTTCTTCACCGAACAGGGTGATAAGGTTTCTATCCGTCCGTCCGGAACAGAACCAAAGATTAAGTTCTACATTGAAGTTCGCGAAGATATGAAGTCGGCATCTGACTATGAAGACACTGTTGAGAAAGCAGAGAAACGTATTGACGCGATACTTTCTGATTTAGGAGCTAAATAATTGTCGATATCAATATATTTTGATAGAGTCGGAGCTGTTTGTCAGTTCCGGCTCTTTTTATCAGAAAGTGAAGTGTACGTTGATACGAAGCCCACTTTTGTCAGTGTTGGGAGCATTGCGGTATGTCAGTCTCCATACATAATCCAACCGTAGGAATGTGAAAATATTATCGAGTCCCACACCGGCCTCCATGTAAGGGAGTCCGTGCATCTCTCCGACATGTGCGTCGTATGGAAACCTATATAGTTCGTTGCAGTATTCGGGGTTGTTTTTTCGTGACAGATGACTCAATAGTCCGCGGAATGACACTACTTCACGCAGTTTAAGTTTTTTAATCAAAGGTATCCTGTTCAGTATAGCACCATTTATCCAATAAGTCACATCCCATGAAGCGTATGAATCGGCAGCGAATTCCATTGCATTGAGCAAGGGGTATGTTTCAGGCTGAATGGTGAAAGACAGATTTGCATTAGGCCACATCAACTCAGGATATTGTACCCTGCTCCATATCTTACCACCTTTGCATATTATGTCGATACATCCGAAAGCCGAAAGCCAGAAACGTTTGCTAACGGATATTTCTGTTTTATTGGTGGTGAATGAAGCACCGAGCATGCCTTTCGGGCCGTATTCATGTTTAATCATTATAATGGGTGCGTCAAAATTGACTCTGCGTCGTGAATTGACCGACTGCACGAATTTTTCGCCTGGTGCAAACCTAATCATAGCCGTAAAAGCAGAGGTATTGTAATGATTGAATAGATTTCCATAGCCGTTCTCAAATGGAAGCCAACGGGTTGCATCCTGACGCTCTTGTTTGACGCCGGCCTCAAACGACCAACCTGACATGCGCTCGAGACGGTAGACCAAGGATGTGTGGCGATGATATGTGATGAGGTCGGCCGGTTGACGCTTTAGTGAGAGGAAGAAGTTGTCCGAACCTATTGACAGAGAGTTTTCGCCTATATGGTTGATATCGTAGCTATGGCGCAGTTTGAAACCGTTGACCGGAAATTCAAAAGGATGATATTTTTTGCGAGTCAGAGAGTAATCAATTTCTGCATTATATTTCCATTTGTGGTCATGGAAACCGTATGCCACATATCCTCTGAAAAAGATATGAGGATTAAGATTAGCCGTAGTCAGACCACCGAAACGCAAACGTAGTCCTTCAGCCGAATTGTAACTGACGAAATTGTTGATTGTTCCGATGTCGAATTTGCTGTGTTTCCCGGTTTTAATATAACCGGACACCAATAATTTGATGACTTTTACTGTCCAGAAATAGACAGGCTGTCTTACGAGTTTTGCAGCCAGTGATTCCATTCTTGAACCGTCGATACCGGGAATATCTTTAGATATCATCTCCCAGTATTTATTGTCGGCCAAAGTGGCATTTTCTGTCATGAATGTTTTGCCTTCTTTGGAATAGAAAGATGAATAAGTGGAGTCTGCTTTGTCGGAAAAATTGGAATTGCGTGTCTGCCGACGGCCGTATATTCCTTGTGTCCCCGGTAGCAGCTCGAATTCTACTGTCATGTCGTCGCTAACTTTATGACGTTTTTTGTTCACATCTTGAATAAAGTCCTGAACGAGATACATGTTTTTGACATAGTTGAGATTGATATCCCGGGGAACGGTCATGACAATTTTACGTATAAAACCGGTCGTATCTCCCATGGGCACATACATGCGTCCGTTGAAACCGAATGTCTGCTTATTGCGGGGAGTAAACGTCAGTTCGACATGTTTTACTCCTTGAATTGGTATGGTGTCAGTAATATAATACTTATAGAAATCTGCCCCTATAACCGATAATGGACTGACAAACCGGGTTTGCATGATAGCAATGTCGTTAGAATAGACATCAATCTCACGAAACAAGTCTTCTACAAAAGCCTGAACATTGTCGTCTTCCAGACTCTCTTCTACTCCTCGGCGTCTTGAACCCGTGATAATCTCTTTTTCGGCTTTAGGTTTGTTTCTGAATATCTGCCGGACACCTTTCTCTTTTACAGAAATAGGGAGAATAGGTTTGCCTGATACGTCTGACGTATCGACATAATCATATATGAACTTAAATTTTTTGTTGAGCCATCCTTTACCATTATCCGGTTTGAAATCGTTTAATGCCAATGTGATTTTCTCATACTGGTCGAAATTGTAGTAATCATCTGTATAGGGATTGCCTTGGTTGTGAGCATGCCTTATGCGTTGCATCAGTTCAACGGCAGGATTGTTCTTCTTTGTGTACTTTTGTTTTTTAGGGGTGACTATAACTTCATCCAAAAGATTATCCGACGGAGAGATATAAATCTGCATATCAGTATTATCTCCAGGCATCAGGTCGATTTTTTTACGTATAAATCCTTCGGAAGTAACGAATATGGAATGGTCGGAAGCCTTAAGGGGTATGTAGAACCTTCCATCCTTGCCTGCATGTCTCGCTTTTTTGGAATTATTGATGTAAATATTGGCTAACGGTATCGGTTCGCGGGTGATAGAATCATAGACAATACCTCCAGCAAACCTTGATGCCGGAGCAGCAGTTGCTTCAGTCCCCACAATTGCAGCAAATAAAAATATCACCGCTACAAACCAAGTGTAGAGGTAGGATGACTTGTGAATTATTGTGTCAAATATTACTTTTGTAGACAACATAATGCCTGCCTGGAAAACGGGTAGCGGCACAAATTTAGTAAAAAACTGATATATGGCTAAAGAGATTGAACATAAATACCTCGTAACGTCGGATGAGTATATCCGTCTTGCCAGCGAAAAACATCATATCCGGCAGGGGTATCTGTCAAGAAATCCCGAGCATATCGTTAGGGTTAGAGTTGTTGACATGCAAGGTTTTATCACTATCAAAGGTAAAACTTCGGGTGATACGAGGGAGGAGTTTGAATACGAAATTCCGGTTGATGACGCTATTAAAATGCTGCTGATGTGTGAGGGGCGAATAATAGAGAAAAAACGGTTTATTGTTGAGTATGCAGGTCATATATGGGAAATTGATAAGTTTGAAGGGGAACTTTTTCCATTGGTACTTGCTGAGATTGAATTGCCGACATCTTCGCACGACTACCCTCTTCCGGCTTTCGTTGGCAAGGAAGTCACGGACAATCCGGCATATTTTAATTCCAACCTTTGATTCTATTCAAAATATTGTAAAAAGTGGATGGATTATTGGCCGAGAAATTCAAAAACAATGATTAAATTTGGGGCTGATTTATTGATGCGTTCGGAAGCATTGAGATTTAATAAATGGAAGAAGATATAAAGAAAGCATTGGCCGTATTGCGCAATGGTGGCGTAATTCTCTATCCCACAGATACTGTATGGGGATTGGGATGTGATGCTACCAACAGCGATGCGGTCGACAGGATATATAAAATCAAGGAGCGTTGCGACAATAAAGCTATGCTGAGCCTCGTGCCGTCAGTAGCTATGTTGGAACGCTGTGTGGGAGAATTGCCTGAAATAGCAGAACAGTTGATTGATGTGGCGGTTAGGCCGCTGACTATAGTTTATGACAATGTAAAAGGGCTTGCATCAAATCTTATAGCGGCAGACGGAAGTGCCGGTATAAGACTGACATCAGAACTTTTCTCAAAAGAGCTTTGCAGCAGGTTTGGTCGTCCTGTTGTGTCGACCTCGGCCAACAAAAGCGGAATGCCTACACCGATTGTATTCAAGGAAATTGATGCAGATATTGTTAATAGTGCCGACTATGTCGTAAACTACAGACAGGACGATATGTCGGAATACGAACCGTCTTCGGTAATAAAACTTTCGGCGGACGGAACATTTAAGATATTGCGGGGGTGATAACGGAGAAGAAGCAGAGAGTCATTTATGCGGCAACCGATGTTGTGAGCTCCGGTATCGGATTTTTTGTTTTCGATATCTTGCGTTATGAGTTGGTTGTGCGTAAGTTTGCACGACCATATTCCATTGAAGATTTTCTGTGTAGTCCTACCATAGTGGCAGAACAATTACTCCTTCCTTTCTTCCTGCTTGTGATTTATTATCTGTCAGGATATTATAACAAGCCCTTCGGCAAGTCGAGATTGCATGAATGCCTCGTAACGGTAGGTTCTGTGGCCGTAAGCACATTGCTTATTTATTTTGCTATGTTAATTAACGACCGCGCTGGTGTCAGAGCCGATGACTATGAAGTATTGTTTGCCCTCTTCCTTTCACTGTTTGTCTTTACATATTGTGGCCGGCTTATCGTGACATGGCGCTCCCTTTCAAAGGTAAGGAAAGGCAAATGGAAATTTAATGTGGTGGTTGTCGGTAATTCGGAACGGGCGCATACGCTCGGACGTAGTCTTGAGAATGGCAGGGTATCCACAGGATATAACGTAGTTGGTTTTACTGATATTCCTGACGAAAGTGATGATGTCAGAACAGAAAAATATCCATTGATTTCAATTGATAATCTTGCCAGGTTTTGCAAAGAAAATGATGTGAAGCATCTTTTCGTAGTACCGGAGAAATATGATGCTCGGCATCTCCTCGGCATTTTAGACAAATTGTTTCCGCTAAATCTACCTGTTAAAATTGCTCCCGATACATTGTCTTTTCTAACGTCCGGCATACGGCATCAAAGTATATATGGAGAGCCTTTTATTGATTTGACTTCTCCTGGTGTCGGTGAATCGACAAAAAATATCAAACGAGCCATAGACGTGTTGGTGTCCGGACTATCCCTCCTTCTGCTTAGTGTACCTATGGCCGTAACCGCTTTGATTGTTAGGCTTGATTCTCCAGGACCGGTGTTCTATCGTCAACGCCGAATAGGATATAGACGCAGACCATTCAATATTATAAAGTTCCGCACTATGTGTGCTGATGCAGAAGCTGCCGGTCCGCGTCTTTCGTCGGATAACGACCCCCGTATTACCCGTATAGGAAAAACATTGCGAAAGTACAGGATAGATGAACTTCCTCAGTTTTGGAATGTCCTTAAGGGCGACATGTCGCTTGTAGGTCCACGTCCGGAACGTGATTTCTTCATACAGAAAATAGTAGAACAAGCTCCATATTATACCCTTGTACATCAGGTCCGACCCGGTATAACCTCATGGGGAATGGTGAAATATGGCTATGCCCAGTCGGTGGACGAAATGGTGGCAAGGTTGAACTATGATTTGGTTTATCTATCGAACATGTCGTTGCTTGTCGATTTCAAGATACTCATTCACACAATTAAGACAGTTGTCACCGGAAAAGGAGTGTAGATATGGCATATAAGGAGCACGACAATAAGATAACACGATTCTGGCTGAAGGTCGTCAGCTGGCGAGAAAAGTATATTAAAGAGAAGAATTTCATAATTATTCTGGCTCTTGTAATAGGTGTGCTATGTGGATTTGCTGCAATGTTGCTCAAATGGTTCATTCATATTATCCAACATGCTCTGACCCAAAATTTAAGTACTACGTCGGCCAACTATCTATATCTGATTTATCCGGTAGTAGGCATAATAATCGTGACTTTGTTTGTGAGATATGTAGTTAAGGATAATATTTCGCACGGAGTCACACGTGTGTTGTATGCCATATCGCAGCGTAAATCACGATTAAAAAAGCGCAACATGTATGCATCACTGATAGCGTCGTCGATAACAATTGGCTTCGGTGGTTCTGTCGGTGCAGAAGGTCCGATAGTGTTTACAGGCGCGGCAATAGGTTCAAATGTAGGTCAGGCGTTCCGTTTGTCTGCTCGCACATTGATGATACTTGTAGGATGTGGAGCAGCCGCCGGTATTGCCGGTATATTCCGTGCTCCTATAGCGGGAATGCTTTTCACCCTCGAAGTACTGATGCTTGATTTGACAGGTGCCACGGTGATGCCATTGCTCATTTCATCAATTACGGGTGCCACGGTAGCCTACATTGCGGAGGGTTATACAGCTGAGTTTTTCTTTATGCAGAGTGAGCCGTTCAGTACCCATAAAATACCGTATGCCATTCTGCTGGGAATATGCTGCGGATTTGTATCGTTGTATTTCACCCGCATGATGATAATGATGGAAAACGCTTTCAAGAAGATGCACAAAAGCTGGGTGCGCATTGCTGTTGGCGGCTCGTTGATTGCGCTGCTGGTTTTCCTTTTCCCTCCGCTGTATGGCGAAGGTTATACGTCAATCAATAATCTTTTGCTCGGCGATACATCATCTATTGTCAATGGTACACTTTTCTATGTAGACCGCAATTCTGCATGGTTCATCGCAGTGTTTATTTTGATGCTTGTCCTTCTGAAAGCATTTGCTACAAGTGCCACCAACGGAGCTGGCGGTGTGGGTGGTACATTCGCGCCTTCACTGTATGTGGGCGCGATGTTAGGTTTTCTATTTGCCTATGTGCTAAATTTGCTTGACATAGGGATTGATATTTCTACTAAGAATTTTGCTTTGATTGGGATGGCCGGTGTGATGGCCGGCGTAATGCATGCTCCACTGATGGCTATCTTCCTCACCGCCGAAATGACTGGTGGATATGACTTGTTCTTGCCATTACTGATTGTCTCGACCTTATCCTATGGTACAATCAGGATTTTTGAGCCGTACAGCATATATACGATGCGTCTGGCAAAGACAGGTGAACTTCTTACCCACCAGAAAGACAAGGCTGTGCTGACACTGCTAAAGACTGAAAATGTAATTGAAAAGGATTTCAAGACCGTACGTCCTGATATGAATCTGAAGGAGATGGTCGATGTGATTGCACGCTCAAGTCGTAATCTTTTTCCTGTAGTGGCGGAAAATGGCGACCTGATTGGTGTAGTTTCTCTTGATGACATACGCAATATCATGTTCCGTGCTGATTTGTACAAGAAAATGCATGTCCGTAAGTTTATGGCTATGCCGCCGGAGAGAATCAATATCGATGACCCCATGGATGTCGTCATGCATAAATTTGACACTACAAATGCATGGAATTTGCCTGTCGTAGAAGACGGCAGATATGTGGGCTTCGTATCTAAATCTAAAATTTTTACATCGTATCGCAGGGTGCTTCGGCATTACTGCGATGATTAATACACGTAAGACCGATATGGATTATAAGAAAATAAAAATTGTGTTTTTCGGTACCCCCGATTTTGCTACTGCCAGTCTTCGAAAACTTGTGGAAGAAGGATGCGACATCCGTGGCGTAGTGACCGCTACCGACAAGCCTGCCGGGCGCGGACACAAACTTCTTCAGAGTGATGTGAAAAAATATGCCGTTGAAGCTGGTCTGACTGTGTATCAACCGTCTAATCTGAAGAGTCCTGAGTTTATAGATACGTTGCGAGGATTAGATGCTGATTTATTTATAGTGATAGCCTTCCGAATGTTGCCAGAGGTTGTTTGGAGTATGCCTCGGTTGGGTACATTCAATATTCATGGTTCGTTGTTGCCCATGTATCGTGGTGCAGCACCAATCAATCATGCCCTAATGAATGGTGAGAAGAAGACGGGTGTGACTTCATTCTTACTTTCGCATGAAATTGATACCGGCGCTATCCTGCTCCAACGAGAAACGTCCGTAGGCGACGATGAGAACGTAGGCGAGGTTTATGACCGTTTGATGAACATGGGCGCGGAACTGACCATAGACACCCTGAAAGCACTTGCCGGGGGCAATGTGCATCCTATTCCGCAGATAAAAGGGAATTATCCTCCAGCTCCGAAGATTTTTAAGGATACCTGTATGATTGACTGGCAACGTCCTGCGGTGGAGATACATAACCACGTCAGAGGTTTATCGCCGTATCCGGGAGCTTGGACAATATTGCGACTCTCTGATGGCAGAGAATTGGAATGTAAGATATTTCGTACTGTCATAGACGGAACGTCAGATTTACAACCAGGCCATATAATATGCCGGAAGGATGGCTTTTCGGTCGTTTGTGGTGACGGGCGCCTACTGCAGATAATGGAACTTAAACCTTCAGGAAAGCAAAAAATGGACGGAGGTGCTTTTGTTCGGGGATATAAACCTGCATGCTGTAAATAAATATGAGACAAAGTTCTGACAAACTGTCTGCCAACATACTCGCTTCGCTGCTTGAAGAATACGGAGTGCGTGATGTCGTGGTTTCGCCAGGTTCTCGAAATGCACCTCTGATAACGGCTTGTGACGCCATGGAAGGGTTGCGTCTTTATCCGGTGATTGATGAGCGTATGGCAGCATTTATGGCACTCGGGTTAGGAATTTCTACCCGAAAACCAGTTGTCCTGATTTGTACGTCCGGCTCAGCAGTGCTTAATTATGCACCTGCTGTTGCAGAGGCATATTATGAAAACATCCCATTGATTGTGATTTCGGCCGACAGACCTGCAGAATGGATTGACCAGCAGGACTCTCAAACCATACGCCAATCTGGAGTATTAAGAAATATTGTAAAACGAAGTTACGATATTGCTGATATCAAGCAGGGTGATAATACAGGGGAATGGTATGCATGGAGAATCATAAATGAGGCTTTAACCACTGCCGTGAACGGGTGTAAAGGGCCTGTCCACATAAACATTCAATTTGACAATCCGCTTGGTGGTATGTCGGAACATATTTCGGCAAAGCGTGTGCGTATCCTCTCGCCGACTGAAAGCGTAGAGTCTGGCGTGCTGACCGAACTGGCTGATGAAGCTTCACGCAAAAGAGTTATGGTCGTATGCGGAAGTATGCTACCATCGTCACTATTGAACAGAGCGTTAGGACGTTTGTCTGCAAAGCGGAATGTGGCTGTATTGACCGAGGCAACTGCCAATCTGCATATCCCAGATATTGTCAATCATATAGACCTGACCCTTGCATCGGCAGCTGATGACATTCTCGAACAGTTGCGTCCTGAATTAATTATACATATCGGTGGCGGACTTATATCCAAACGCCTCAAAAAGTATCTGAGAACTTCGCATGCGGACGTATGGTATGTAGGTAAGAACGACGGAATAATTGATACATATCAAAACCTGACCATGACGGTTGCTATGAGTCCGGAAGTGTTTATGGCAGCTTTAGTGCATAAAATGCATCGTTTCGAGCAATCAGGCGAGTATCATCAGTTGTGGTGTGCAGTCCAGGATTTAGCGCTCAGAAGGCGTGACCAGTGTCTGGCAACACTTGAATGGTGCGACCTGAAGGCATATTCAGCGATAATGCAGGCTCTTCCGTCTGAGTATAATCTGCATATCTCTAATGGCTCGCCAATACGTTATGTGCAATATTTCGATTGCGCACGTTTTCATACTTTTCATTGTAACCGAGGAGTATCCGGAATTGACGGAAGTACCACTACAGCATTAGGCGCATCGTTGGCTAATAAGTCCACAACCCTATTGATTACTGGAGATATGAGTCTTGCGTATGATATTGCTCCTTTGCTATCGAACTATTCATCCTCTTTCTTGAAGATTATAGTCATACGTAACGGCGGTGGCGGAATTTTCCGTATCATCGGTTCGACAGCTGAAAATCCTGGTCTTGAGAAGTATTTTGCCTCTGACCCCGATATAGATTTTACTACAGTAGCGCGTCGATTTGCAGTATGGCAAGCATCAGACTTGATAGGACTTCACGAAGTATTACCGGAATTTATAGCAGAAAATGAACGTCCTGCGTTGCTGGAGATTGTTACATCCGGTACAGAATCGGCGCGAGCTCTCCGACGCTTTATCGATATTGAAATTAGAAATTAAAACAAATAAGACAGACATCTAATGACAAAGAGAATATGGACTCCGATAAAGGAGTATACCGACATTTTATTTGAGAAATGTGGAGGTGTAGCAAAAATAACTATCAACAGACCGCATGTCTACAATGCTTTCCGGCCGTTGACAAATATGGAGATGCTTGATGCATTCCGTATCTGTCGAGAAGACCAGGAAATCGGTGTTGTACTGCTTACGGGCGCAGGTGACAAGGCCTTCTGCAGCGGAGGCGACCAGAATGTGAAAGGTCGTGGAGGTTATGTCGGAGATGACGGTGTACCCCGACTCAATGTACTTGACCTGCATAATGCAATTCGCTCCCTCCCGAAACCCGTTATCGCAATGGTTAATGGATATGCGATAGGTGGGGGTAACGTGTTGCAGGTCATCTGCGACCTGACAATCGCATCGGATAATGCCCGTTTCGGTCAGACAGGCCCTAAAGTCGGCAGCTTTGATGCCGGTTTCGGTTCTTCGTATCTTGCAAGTTGTGTCGGTCAGAAGAAGGCACGTGAAATATGGTATCTCTGTCGGCAGTACACTGCGCAGCAGGCTTTCGAAATGGGGATGGTCAATTGTGTCGTTCCGTTTGAACGTCTGGAAGATGAAACTATGGAATGGTGTGATACAATCTTGAAGCGTAGTCCTTTAGCAATACGTATGATAAAACGAGGTCTGAATGCAGAACTTGACGGACAGCGGGGAATGATGGAATTTGCGGGAGATGCGACATTGCTTTATTATCTCATGGATGAGGCGCAGGAAGGCAAGAATGCATTTCTTGAAAAGCGTGACTCGGATTTTAAGAACTTCCCTAAATTCCCTTGAAAAGATGCGGTTGGCATACGCATATCATGTCCTCAACTTCAAAGAACCTTCCGGGACTTCACGCGGGATTCTGTTTGAAAAGCCTACATTCTTCATAAAGATATGGGACGAGTCAAATCCTGATATTTTCGGTATTGGCGAAGCCGCCGTATTTCCTGGTCTCAGTCCTGAAGCAAATGAAAGTTTCGGGAGTAAGATGCTTGAGACATTGGCTAACGTGGCGTTAGGACTACCGACAGATTTATCGGGATATTCATCCATCCAGTTCGGTCTTGAACAAGCTATTCTTGATTTTTCAAATGGCGGTCATCGATTATATTTTCCGTCTGTATTTACATGTGGTGAGAGTTGCATAACTATCAACGGGCTTATATGGATGGGTGATTATGAAACTATGCTGCACAGAATTGAGTCGAAGCTAAAAGACGGGTTCAAATGTCTGAAATTGAAAATCGGAGGTATTGGTTTTGAGGAGGAATTGTCGTTGCTTCGCGTGATACGCGAGCGTTTCAATCCGGAAGAACTTGAACTCAGACTTGATGCTAACGGGGCATTTTCTCCTGATAATGCAATCGAACGTCTTGACAGATTGTCGGAATATACCATTCATTCTATCGAGCAACCCATAAAGGCCGGCCAGATTGAAGAAATGGCTCGGATTTGTAGAATTTCTCCTATACCGGTTGCTCTTGATGAGGAACTGATAGGTGTTGCAAATACCGAATTACGAGTCCGTCTGCTTGAAGATATACATCCGTCATACATTATTCTTAAGCCGGCGTTGTGTGGAGGGTTTTCAGGTGCTAACGAGTGGATAGAAATGGCGAAAGCCAGAAACATTGGTTGGTGGATTACATCCGCTCTTGAATCAAATATAGGTCTTAATGCACTGGCTCAATGGGTAGGTTCGTTGGGAGTTGAAATGCCACAAGGACTCGGAACAGGGGCTTTATATACCAATAACTTACCCTCACCTCTTGTGCTGACCGGTGATAAACTCAAATATGATAAAGGGTTTATCATGCCCCCGACAGCGTTGGAATGTCTGGACTGGAGATACTGATATATGACTGTTGAAGATTTTATTGCAGAGTGGTGTTCCACGTCATCAATTATAGTGGCCCACACATCGGGTTCTACCGGCAAGCCTAAGGATATATTTCTTGATAAGGCTTTCGTATTGGAGTCGGCTCGACGTACCATAAAGTTTTTTGGCCTGAATTCTCATTCGAGATTGCATTTGTGCTTATCTCCGGATTATATAGCCGGAAAGATGATGATAGTAAGAGCTATTGAAGCCGGCTGCCGTATGACGATTGAAGAACCGTCCAATAAAGTTTTAGCTGAAGATACGGACCTCTCGCCTATTGATTTGCTGGCTACAGTACCTTCGCAACTCGAAAATCTATTACATCGGCCCAATGTACTGGAGAAAGTTCGCAATATAATAGTCGGAGGTTCTGCTATCCCACACTCATTGGTGGAAAAATGTACCTCTGCTAACCTCTGTGTCTATGAGACGTATGGAATGACAGAGACAGCTTCACATGTTGCTTTACGTCGTATTGGAGAGGAATGGTTCTACCCGCTTCGGGGAATTGCTTTTTCCAAAGATAGCCGCGGATGTCTCGTAATAACCTTCACAACAGACGGACAGGAGTTTATTACCAATGATATTGTCGATATAAATCAGGATGGTGGAATGAAAGTTCTCGGACGTATTGACAATGTCATCATTTCAGGCGGCATGAAGATTCATCCGGAAGAGGTTGAGAGAAAGATTGAGAAACTGCTATCTCCTGCAGAATATTACATATCCTCCTATCCTGATAATATCTGGGGAGAGGCAGTATGTCTTGTTTTAGAAAGAAACGAGTGTCTGTCTGACATTGATATTCTTCAGGATTCGCTTCGCAAATTATTGCCTCCGCAGGAAAGACCGAAAAAAATATGTATTGTGGATTCTCTGCCGAGGACGGAATCCGGTAAGATAAAACGTATTACTCCTCTTTCCCCTTGTTGACGATTTCAAGTTGTTGGCGTACACTTTCGCAGTGAATGGCTTCCAGTATTTCGCGCATGGCTTTTTTGCTTACTCCTGCTTTTTCTGCCATTTTCATTTTAGATTCCATAAGCCCAGCATATCGTTTATTCTGAACAACGGGTATGTTCATTTCAGCTTTCAGTACTCCTATATCACGGCACACTTTCATGCGCTCGGCCAGAAGTGCGACGAGGTTATCATCAATACGGTCTATCTCTCTGCGCAAATCGGCCAATATAGGTTCGCTCTGGCCTCCCTTACGCATCACGAGGGAACGGACTATCTTGAGAAGTTCTTCCGGCAATATTTGTTGAGCCGCATCACTGACAGCCTTGTCGGGGTCATTGTGAGCTTCTACCATAAGACCGTCAAAGCCAACGTCCATTGCCTGTTGACACAGTGTTGCGATAAGGTCTCGTCGGCCTGACACATGGCTTGGGTCATGCAATATCGCAATGTCCGGCAACCGTCGTCTGAATTCGATTGGTATGCTCCAAACCGGTGCATTACGGTAGATTTTTTCACCGAAAAGATGAAATCCCCGATGTACAGCCCCAATAGTTTTTACTCCTGACGATTTCAAACGTTCTATCGCACCAATCCATAATTCAAGGTCGGGTGCTACTGGGTTTTTGACAAGAACGGGGATGTCAGGATAGTTGGCAAGTTCATCGGCAATTGTCTGTACTGCAAATGGGTCGGATGAAGTACGCGCTCCAATCCAGAAGACATCGACACCCGCTTCGGCAGCAAGGCGAACATGCTCGGGCGATGCAACCTCCGTAGCAACAGGCTTGCCGATAATTTCCCGCACTTTTATCAACCAATCGAGGGCGAGTTGTCCCATACCTTCAAATCCTCCGGGATGAGTACGAGGTTTCCATACTCCTGCGCGAAAAATGCTGACGTCATCCAGGTTGATTGCATTCGCTGTAACAACCATTTGATGTTCATTTTCGGCACTGCATGGTCCTGCAATCACTAAAGGACGATTCTGTCTCGCCGATTGGATAGCATTAGCAGCAAAATCACGCATGTTATTTTCCGTATTGTTGAGGATATGCATTTCTTGTAGTCAAAATATTCGTACAAAGATAATTGATTATGGTCAATAGGATGTTATTACTTTTGAAATTTCTGAAATTTGAAGTTTATTATGAAATGTATTTGGTGTGTAATAAATTATGTTGTAAATTTGTGTTGTAAAACATACGGTTTTTGCACAATCAGACTATGTTGAAGAAAAGCACGCTGGAAGAAATCATAAGTCATGACCTTTCGGAAATGTGGAATGCGTTGAATGCTGAGCAAAAACGCATTATAATCGACCAGTTCGAAATACATAATTATAAGAAAAATCAGATTATCTATGTCGAGCAGGACGAACCTGAGTTTTTATGGGTTCTCCTGAAGGGCAAAGTTAAGATGTATAAAAACGGTATAGGAGACCGTGTGCAGATTCTACGTTTATATCGTCCTGTACAATATTTTGGCTATCGTGCTTATTTCGCGAGAGAATGTTATGTATCGAGTTGTGCAGCGTTCGAACCTTCTGTAATCGGGTCTTTGCCCATGAAACTTGTCGAGAAGCTTGTGCGCGAAAATAACGAATTGGCAATGTTCTTTATTCACGACCTCTCCCGCAATCTCGGAGGTGCAGATACAAAAATTGTCAATCTTACTCAGAAACATATTAGAGGCCGTTTGGCAGAAGCACTACTTTTACTAAAAGATAATTATGGTCTTGAAGATGACGGTGCGACATTGCGTATATATATGAGCCGTGAGGACTTGGCTAACCTTTCTAATATGACAACATCGAACGCTATTCGTACTTTAAGTTGTTTTGTCAATGAAAAACTACTTGTTGTAGACGGTCGCAGAGTCAAGATTATCAATGAGCAGCAGCTTCGTAAGATATCTAAATTCGGCTGAGCATTCCAGATAAAAACAAATAAGTCAAGTACCAAGAAAGTACTTGACTTATTTGTTTTTAGTAACAGACGTCAGACTGCGGAACGGATAATTCCTCTTTCTGAGTGGGTTACGAAGTGAACAACTTCTTCGCGTAATTCTGATTCAGGCAAGGTTTCGAGAATCATCTTGACTGCATTGGTTACGTTCAAATCGCTGAGATACAGAATACGATAAATTTCCTGAAGTGTTGAAATCTGTTCTTTGGAGTAGCCGCGGCGGTTTAGGCCGATAGAGTTCAGACCAACAAACGATATTGGCTCGCGAGCGGCCTTCACGTAAGGTGGAATGTCTTTGTTGACTAATGCGCCGCCTTGAAGCATTATGCCTTTGCCGAGATGACAGAACTGATGTACCATGCTGCCGCCGCCAATGACAGCGTTATCATCAACGCGGACTTCTCCTCCCAGCTGTGTGGCATTTGATATAATAATTCCATTTCCGAGTCGGCAATCGTGTGCGATATGACAATAAGCCATTATCAGACAATTCTGACCTACTTCGGTTTTGCCTTTTGATGCAGTGCCACGGTTGACGGTGACACATTCACGCAATGTCGTGCCATCGCCTATGCAGGCTATTGTGTCTTCACCTTTGAATTTAAGGTCCTGTGGAATACCTGCTACAACCGCTCCCGGGAAGATAGTGACTCCGTTGCCAATACGAGCGCCAGGATATATGGTTACATTGTTCGCAATGCGACAGTTATCACCGATGACTACATTATCGTGTATTGTTGTAAAACTCCCGATTTCAACATTATTGCCGATTTGTGCACCGGGATGAATGTCACACCATTTATTTTCCATAAAGAAAGTTTTTAATACGGACTGGATTAGTCTATGTTATTTGTTTTTAATGATTTGAGCCATAAATTCAGCTTCAGTCACAATTTTCTCACCGACAAAAGCATATCCTTTCACCAGCGCGCAACCACGGCGTATTTCGGTAAGCAGAGTGGCATTAAGCAGTAATGTATTTCCTGGCACAACTTTCTGTCGGAATTTTACATTGTCAATCTTCATAAAGTATGTTGAGTAGCGTTCGGGGTCTTCAACAGAGTTGAGAACCAGAACACCGGCAGCTTGAGCCATAGCTTCAACTATAAGGACGCCTGGCATTACAGGTTCTTGGGGGAAATGACCTGTGAAGAACGGTTCGTTGACAGTTACATTCTTCACTGCCACAATGTGTTTCTTGTCCATTTCGATGATTTTATCAATCATCAGCATAGGATACCGGTGCGGGAGCAACGCGCGGATGCCGTTTATATCCATCAGAGGTTCTGTATTCGGATTATAAACAGGTGCCTGCATCTCAGTATGCTTGACTTCTTTGCGCAGCATGCGGGTGAATTTATTGTTCACCGTATGACCAGGTCGGACAGCCACCACACGTCCTTTCAAGGGACGACCGATGAGTGCGAGGTCGCCGATTACGTCGACCAGTTTATGTCGTGCCGGCTCATTATCCCAACGGAGCGGTTTTTCGTTGATATAACCTAAATCGTCAAGTTTACGATGATTAATTCCAAGCAAATCGCAAAGTTGGTTTATTTGTTCTTCGGATGCCTGTTGGTCGTATATGACGATGGCATTATCCAAATCGCCTCCTTTTATCAATCCGTGCTGAAGCAGAGCTTCGAGTTCGCGTACAAATACGAATGTACGAGCCGGAGCTACTTCCTGTTTGAATTCGGCAATGTCGTCGAGAACTGCAAATTGATTGGGTATGATGCTTGAATTATATTCGACCATTACCTCGACACTGAAATTTTCGTCAGGATATATGGTGATGATTGAACCTGTTTCGGAGTCTTTAAGCTGTGTCTTTGCTTTTATGATGTAGAAATCTTTGTCGGCATCCTGTTCTTCTATGCCGGCTTTCTCGATTTCTTCCACATATTTAATAGCACTACCATCAAGTATAGGCATTTCCGGTGCATTGACGTCAATGATACAGTTGTCAATACCCATGGCGTACAATGCAGCCAGTGCATGTTCTACTGTGCTGACATTAACACCATTTTTGCCCAGTACAGTTCCGCGTGTCGTTTCTATGACATTCTCAGCGAGAGCCTGTATCTCGGGTTGGCCTTCAAGGTCTGTTCTGCGAAATCGGTATCCTGTATTTGGGGCTGCCGGATTGAAAGTAGCGGTTATTTCAAGTCCGGTATGCAATCCTTTTCCGTTCAAGGAGAAAGGTTGCTTGAGCGTAAGTTGGTTCATTATGTATTGTGAAGTTTTTATTTCTTGAATAGTTTGTCAATATTTTTCAGATATACTTGCATCCGTGCGTAGGTTCTTGCATCTATTGCCGGACTTCCGAGCAGGCGTTTGTGGCTGCCCACGCTGTTTGGAACCCCACTTTGTGCACCGAATTCGTTATTGTCTCCGACCGTTATATGACCGGCAAAACCTACCTGACCCCCTATCATATTGTTGTCTCCGATGTGGGTTGAGCCTGCAACACCGCCCTGAGCAGCGAATACATTGTTGCGGCCTATGACCACATTATGGCCTATCTGAATGAGGTTGTCGAGTTTTGTTCCACGGCCTATCAGTGTGCTACCCATAGTTGCTCGGTCTATCGTAGTGTTTGCACCTACTTCAGTGTCGTCCTCAAGTGTGACTATGCCAATCTGAGGTATTTTTTCATATCCGTTCGATGTGGGAGCAAATCCAAATCCGTCTGCTCCTATCACAGCTCCCGAATGAACTATACACCTTTTCCCTATATGACAATCATGGTATATGCGGGCACCTGCATATATTATCGAGTCATCATCAATTGTGACATTATCGCCTATATATGCTTGAGGATAGATAGCGACGTTTTTACCAAGTTTCACACCTTTGCCTATATATGCGAATGCGCCTATATATCGGGCATTTTCCGTATGAGCATTTTCCGCAATGAAACATGGTTGCTCAATGCCCTCAGGAATTGGTGTGACACAAAGTTTTCCCATAAGTTCGGCAAGCGTTGAATATGGGTCGTCCACTTTGATAAGTGTGGCTGTCACTTTTTGCTCCGGCATGAAATCTTTTCTGACTATTACGGCCGATGCCTGAGTTGTATAAATATAATGTGTATATTTTGGGTTTGCCAAAAAAGTGACGCATCCCGGGCGGGCTTCCTCAATTTTAGCGAAATTGTCTATCACTACATCGGGATTTCCCTCTGTTTCGCCACCGGCCAGATGTGCCAACTGTTTTGCGGTAAATTCCATTGTATGCTATTTTTTGCAAATATCGTAAAAAAAATGTTAACAGCCAAAAAACGTGTGAGATTGCAGCCTACATATCTTAAAAAGAACTTATGCGGTATTTTTTGCAATAAAAAACCTTTGAAATTGTCCTGCGATTAATTAAAAAATATTAATTTTGTAGTCTGATTAATGAAAACCAGACCGTTCAATGGTTTTTAGAAACACTCGTGGCGGCCTGACTTATAACTGTAATATACAAATAAATGAAGCCCTTACAAAAAAAGTTGGCTCAATATGACGCTCCGCAGAAAGCAAAAGCCGCGGGGGTCTATCCATACTTCCGCCCTATTTCAAGCGAACAGAACACTGAGGTCATTATGAACGGCCGGAAAGTACTTATGTTCGGCTCAAACAGCTATATGGGGCTTACTAATCACCCGAAAGTTATTGAAGCGGCAGTTGAGGCTACCAAGAAATATGGCACAGGTATGGCCGGTTCTCCGTTTCTAAACGGAACGCTTGACATTCACAAACAACTTGAAGCTCGATTGGCCGAATTTGTAGGCAAGGAAGATGCTATGATTTATTCTTCCGGTTTTGAAGTAAATCTTGGAGTGGTTTCTACGCTTACCGGCCGTGAAGATTATATCATTCTTGATGAACAGGACCATGCCTCAATAATTGAAGGACGACGTCTGTCATTCTCATCGGCATTGAAGTACAAGCACAACGACATGGCTTCGCTTGAAGACCAGTTGAAAAAATGTGCGCCTGACAAAATCAAGCTTATAGTGACCGACGGCGTATTTTCAATGGAAGGCGATGTGGCCAATCTTCCTGAGATTGTAAGGCTCGCAAAAAAATATAATGCCTCCGTCATGGTTGACGAAGCTCACGGTATTGGTGTATTCGGCAAATGTGGACGCGGGACATGCGACCATTTCGGTGTGACTGATGATGTGGACCTGATAATGGGTACTTTCAGCAAATCATTTGCCTCGCTTGGCGGTTTCATAGCCACCGACAAGGAGATTACCAACTTCCTCAGGCATCATTCACGTTCATATATCTTCACAGCCAGCATCACGCCAGCATCTACAGCGGCTGCCAATGCAGCACTCGATATTATGATTGCCGAGCCTGAACGTCAGGAGCACTTATGGAAGATTACAAATTATGCACTTGATAATCTCAGGGCAATGGGATGCGAAATCGGAAATACTTCAACACCGATTATTCCTCTATTCATCCGCGATGATTATAAGACGTTCCACATTACCCGCGATTTGCTCGACGAAGGAGTGTTTGTCAATCCAGTCGTATCTCCTGCAGTAGCTCCAAAGGATACGTTGATACGTTATTCGCTTATGGCTACCCATACTGAAGAACAGGTTGCCCGTTCACTCGAAGCGATACGCAAGGTATTTAAACGTTATGAATTGATTTGATAATATCATATACTATGGTATACAGGTTTGTTTTAGTATCAGACGAAGCAGAAAACTTCAAGCGCGAAATCGAGATTAATTCTGACGAAACTTTTCTCACGCTACGCAATATCATACTTGATAGTGTCGGCTACTCCAAGGACGATATGAATTCATTCTTCCTATGCGATGATAGTTGGGAGAAGCATGGTGAAATTACCTTAGTAGATATGGATAGCGCAAGTGATGAAGATATATGGGTCATGGAAGATACTTCACTTGATTCTCTGATTGAAGATGAGGGTCAGCGACTCATCTTTGTTTTTGACTATCTGACAGACCGCTCATTCTTCATGGAACTTAAGGAGATTATTACCGGCCATAGGCTTGATAAACCTGAATGTACGGTTAGCAAAGGCAATCCTCCCGCTCAGAAGGTCGATATTGAAGAATTTGATAACCAGCTTGACAAAAAAATTGCTGCTGCAAGTCAGCAAGACCTTGGATTTGATTTGTTTGACGACCAGGGTTTCAACCCGGATGAGTTGACAGAGGGATTTGACGAGTACGATTTCAATAATTGATACTTCATCAAAACAAATTTTTTTGCCCGAACTTTGAACAACTTTTCATCTGTGGCGTTTTAATGTCAAAGAGAAGGCATTTTGCTGACGTTATTAAAAAGTCATTTTCACAGATTATTGATAACCTTTTCTGCCCGGATTCTTCGGAATTCGGGTTCTTTTTTGTATAATATTAAAGACCGCGTAGTAATCAAATTTTACTACGCGGTCTTACTAACTAAAAATCCTGATTGTATGAAGAAGTAATTAATACATTACCTTTTCCGTATGTCCATTAGAATGGTGAAGTATATATATTGAACCTTTCTGAGGATATTTAACTTTGCAACCATATAGGTCGTAATAAATAACTTTGTCATAATCATTGACATAAACACTATCTATTCCTGTTGGCGGAAGATTGGAATCCATTACTCTTACATTATCAATGAATAGAGGACGGCTGCTTGTTGTCTGACCTAAAAAGCGAAGAGTGATATAATCATATTCCATGTATTTTGCCAGGTCAATAACATATTGATACCAACCTTCATCTTCAGTCATGTCTTGGAAATTCAATACACTACATTTTTCCCAGCCGTCCTTGAAAGCCTTATTGACTTCAGTCATAATAAAGGAGTCAGTACCTGGATGCAAATAGTAATTGAAAATAAGTTTTGGCTCTTTTGCCTGAGACATATCTATCTTACCAAGGTATAAATAGCTCATATCATCATCTGACGCAGCAATAAACTCTGCAGAACCACCGTCCTGGTCAGCTGCTTTAGAAGTAGATGGTAGCCATCCAGAATTTCCACTATTGGCTCGATACCACATGTCATAATATGCCTTGCCACCGGGCCAACTTTCCGCATAGGGATAAGTATAGGGTTTACCTGTGATTACTTCGGAAGACTGCCCAATATAGCTCTCCCCTACGGTGTTTTGGGCGGATATGCCGTAAATGACCAGTTTCTGTTCTGAGCCATAATAGTCGGGATGATTGTCTATTGTCAATTCATTACCTTTTATTCCGGTTTTATAATCCGATGCATATCCCCCACTGATTTTGTATACGTTGTATGTCAGATTTTGCGCATCAATGTATCCTCCGTTTGTACCGTTTTCGGGTGCTTCCCATGTCAGTTTCAAAGTTCCTTTACCCATATCTTTCAACACGATATTGGCAGGAGCTCCGGGAATATCGAGACCAAGATATACTTCTGTTTCAACTCGTTCCCCTACACCGTATTCATTGTATGCCACTATAGAATAAGATGTCAGTCCTTTTGCACCTTTATTGTCGACAATACGTATTTGTTTGCCGGGTACTGTAACATCCATCGAACTTACAAGTTCGGAATGATTACGCCATAGTTCAACTTTTGTAAGAGATGTAAGTTTTTCTCCCTTGACAGTCTTGGTAGGAGTCTTAAATGTAAATGTTACCGGAGCTGTACCTTGCGATGTTTTTACGGATAAATCTGTAATTTGCGCGGGTGCATTATCATTGGCAAGGACGTCAACATGAAGGTCGTCGATATTCATAGAGAGTCCTTTCTTACAGCTCGATACGGCATGAAAACCTATATGATAGTATCCATCTTCTTCCGGTGCGACTATTACATCGTATCTATTTCTGCCGGCAGTCTCATAAACAAATTTTTTCTGAATGACTTTATATGTTTCAGGATTTACTCCTAAGCCGAAAGCTACTTCCATGTGGTCTTCAAATTTACCTGGCTGTCCTACATTTCCTCCAGTGAAATAAGTGATTTGATAGCGGTTGCCCACACGCATATCAAGTCCGGGTGTGATAAGCCAATCGTCCTGATTGCCCGAAATATCACTACCTGTAAATATGTATGCTGTTTGGGTAGAGAACCGCGACCATTCCCATGTCTTGCCATCCTCATTTCCGTCTATGATGTAAAATAGTCTCATATCCTCCGGCGAATTGAAACTGTTATTATATGGCATTTCAAATCCTTTTCCGAATGGACAATGATTAGATTCAGCGACCTCTGATTCTCGCCAATCATTGCATGCAACTACTTGATAATAGATGTCAACCGGCATTTCGGGCTCCTCGAGTGTCTGAGTGAATGATGTGTTAGAGAGTCCGGTTATCTCTTTGTGACCTCCAGGATATGAAATAACGTTGTAAGTTATTTTAGAGGGGTCGATATATCCTCCATCAACACCGGTGATTACGGCATCCCAAGTCAGTGTGACCTTACCGCTTTTTTCATCGATTACTAACTTTACATTTTTAGGTGCTTCAGGATAGCCTTGTCCAATCCAGCGAGTTAAAGTGATTTCAGGTCCATCTCCTTCTGCATTTGAACAGACTACTGCTACAACTACAGACCCTTCAGGCAACGTTACTGTTGTCGAGACCTCTTTTCCTGGGAGAGATTTGCCGGTTTTTACTGTATTTCCATTTGCTTTGAGAGTCCAGTTAATTTCGCCGGTAAGTGCTTCGCCCATATAGGTATAAGACGGCATCGTAAAGCTGATATTTGCACTTGTGGATGCCTTTTCAACATTAAGTGAGAGTCCGGTTGCATAACCGGGAGCATTATCTGGTGCTATAGGAGGCATTACTCCCAATCCCATAATTTCCTCGCGGTCGTTAAATGTCGTAACCAGCGTAAGAGCTCCCGTTTCGGTATTGACTTTGTACAATACTGAAGATTTTGCGCCTGCATCTGTATAACTTGCCCAATATAAATCTCCGGTTTTGTAGTCAAAAGTCATACTTTGGGCATAGCTTGGCTTGACACCTGTTGACCCTACGCGTGATGCCACGGCGTTATCCTTGTTTATCTTATATAGGATACCGTTTCCATCGATACCATAGAGCTGTCCGACAGCATTGAACGCAAGTCCATAGTATGTAGGACATTCTGCTATAGGTGATAGTTTTTGATTCTCATAATCAACTGTGCATAGCTTGCGAACACCATCTACCGTGAATTGACCGTAGATTTTTCCAGTTACAGGATCCCACGCTTTATCGGCTATTGAAGCCAGTTCATTAGAGATTACACCGTGTCCGGTGAAATTGCCGGTGGTAAGGTTGTATGAATAGAGCTGAGAGATGTCAAATTCTGAGTTCTCCGACGGGTCGGTCTGCCTCCAGACATACCAATAGGTATCTCCGGCAAGCACGGCACCACCGTTACAATGAGAGCTTGCTTTCCCAATCATTCCGAGTTGCTCAGGTTGTGAACCCGGAGTGGTTTTTATTGAATATATACCTATTGGCGTATATTCGTTTTCAGACATATTTTCCCAAGACTCGGCATAATATACAAAACCGGTCAGTACTGTGCCGTATGAAGCATTCTCCGGAGCTTCTCTTACATCCTGTATTGTGTGTGACTCCGGGCGAAGTATATTGGTACGCAATTCACGTGTCTGCTCAAACTCAATAGGTTTCGCTGCTGAGCTAAACAGAGCGGTTGCGGTGACAATTAATGTCGATGCAATAAATTTCGTATACATTCTCAAATTATTTTATGAATTTTACACTTTCTACTTTATTGGCAAAGACGGCCTGAACCACATAGCTGCCGGCTGGCAGAGACGTGAGTGAAATATTATCACCGATTGTTTCGGCTGCAATCCGTCCTTCGGCTGAGAATACAATTATTCTCAATGCACCGTCTGCCGAGACAAATTCTCTTGTTACATATAAATTATCATTAAGCAACATATCAATATTATCGATAGGATTGTTGACGAATAATTTATCAGTACCAACGATGTTGTCATCATCATCCATAAGTCGGAAAACGTACTCTCCCTTCTTAATTGAGAGAGGAATTGTTTCGTTGAAAACAGCTTGAGTCTCAGCTCCTCTTTGTAGTTCTATCTGGATTTTTTCCGACTCGTAGATTTGAGTCTCATCATCAAGAATATTAAATCGTACATGTCCATTATAGTAGAATCCGGTATTTTTCAGCTTATATCTAAATTCAGCAGCTTTTCCTGCTTCTATAGTTGTGGGGTTGGTTTCCAACTTTTCTACTTCCAAAACAGATTTGTCTGCTGTAAATGTCAAGCCCTCACGTGTGCCGATTTCATTCTTTTCTCCGTCAAGAAGTACAATCATATAGTCGTTTGCTGTCGGTAGCTCAAATGTCTCCGTGAAATCAATGAGCACACTTTCATTTCTCGGGATGACTACGTTCTTGACAGCAGATTCGTGTACATTTATACCGTCTTTTCTTACTATGAATGAAACGGGACCGTTATAGTTGTATCCGCTGTTTGTTACATCGAATTGTACGTTGGTTTCAACTCCGGCAATAACTTCTTCCGGAATGAAAGATACATCGTCCAGTGTCAGATTTGCTATTTTTTCTACGGGTTCGCCTACGGTAATTTCAAGTGAATTATAGTATGACGGTGTCATGGTCTCGTTCTCTATAGGGTCGACGAGGAGCAATTCGTATTTCTGACCAACTTCTATATTATTAGGGAATTCACCTCCGGTGAGTGTAACCCACTGGTCACATTCTCCGTCTATGGTTACCTCGTCAAACTCTATATAACCTTCCGGGGTTCTCCAATTATTTGGATGCCATACTTCCATTCTCAGTTTGCCAGTCCATGCACCACCTTCATTTTCAATATATGCTTTAACACAAACATCATTTTTAGGAATGATACCGTCTACTGCTGTTGTTGCGATTAAATCGTCTGCGATGTTCAGAATGGGTGGTAAAGCAGGACCTTCAATAGTAAATCCTTTTTTCGAACAAAGATTTTTTGCAGACAGACGATAGCCGTCTTCATCAAACAAACCTTCGTTACCCCACAGGCGGAATACATAGTTCGAACTACCGGGTACGTCAAGTGTTTCCTCGAACACAAGTTCAGAGTCTCCTTCCGGTATACTCACCCATACAGGCTTTTTCGGGAAATCAGTTTTACCGAATACTTTGTCTTTTCCATCGATGAAGAGGCGTAATTGTACAGGTCCGTAAAATTCGCCGCCGTCATTGTGTAATTTTACTGTGAATTTTGTGTTTACACCACTCTTGATACCTTCTGTGTCAGGTATTACATCAACGAGAGTAAGCTTGTATGCACCGTTGGTTGAATACTCGATGTTTTTGTCTGTAATGACTGCAGTGTAATATGAAAGATGCGATGTGGGAAGTTGAATCAGATGGTCAGCGTATCCGTCGGCTTCTACCTGATATGCAGGGCGTATTGTGTATGTTCCGGCCTCAATATTATCAGGGATTAGAAATGCGCATGAGAGTTGATTTTCCCCGTAGGCAATTCCATACTCTTCATTCTGTTTCACCCATTGACGATAAACTATTTCACCTTCATCATTAATCAATACAAATCCCAGGTTCGCTTTAACTGGTGTAGCTGAGTTATTCCATACTTCATTGGCCTTGAGTGTGGCTGTGCCTTGGCGGCTGACGGTTTTATTGAAATTTGTGAGGTAATCACAAGTAAAGTTTATTTGCTCTACGCTGCCCGCTACTGGTTTCTGAATACCAATAATCATATTTTGTGCATAATGAAACGCATTGCCGCTACCTGCACCACCGATACCCTGCGACCCCGGTTCAAGCAGCGTCATGCGATAGTATCCATTTTCCATACCGTTCCAACCCCAGTTGACATGATAGTATCCATCGGCATCGACACCGTCAAGTACGAAAAAGTGTCCTTCTTTTTTCTGGGTTACACCTCCGTAAGCAATTGGTCTGCCATTCTCAAACTCATTTATTATTATTTCGTTCCACTGCTCTTCAGTGTAAAATTGACGTAGCAGATAACTTACGTTGTTATCATATCCGAAGTATTTTTTTAGAGCCGGAGCAACTGATACGTCTGTTGCGCCAGTCGAAGCTCCATAGATGGATTCGAACGCAGCGCCGACATGATAGAGTAATGTTGACACAGCATCAATGGCTTCAATATCCGAATTCTTTGTTAAGGAAGGTAACATTTTATCCCAGGCGTATTGATACCCTTCGAAAGTAACGGATATGGGAAGAGTGTCATCGTCGTTTTTCGATGTATAACTCACACTTCCTTTTCCAAACTCAGGCCATTTATGGTAATACATTATTTGTGATAATGCTGTAGCCACACACCCGGTAGCGGCCGGACCTGTACCATTGGAATCGCCAAAAGTGTTATATTGCGTCACGGTAGGACACTTTCGGTTATAAGGGTCGCCTTGGTCCCACATGATTTCTCCGAGCAGTGGTTCAATAGCGTGTTTGGGCTTTTGAAGATTTACAGACTTCGTTTCGGGATGTTCTATAATCCAGTTTATCTGGTTGCTCCATAAGTCAATCATGGATTGCATATTGGCTGGCAAATTGCTTGGGTTAAAGCTCCCGTTTAATGAATATCCGATAATCTCCGGTATCAAGTCATCTGCTGCCACGACAACATAACCGTTATGCTCACCTCTGTTAAAGACATAGAAAGCATCTTGGCCTCCGGCAATTTGTTCGCTGTGTGCCAACGTAAGTTGAGCACTCCCAGTGTCGGATTTCGGTATTTTTTTTAGTGTGGAAGTCTTCTTCAGGAAAGCTTCAGCTTTGGCTTTGGCTTGTTCCGGTTTTATCGGAGCTCCATGAGTAAGCGTTCCCGCAAACAGGAAAGCTCCGAGTACAAAGAGTAGTTTCTTCATTGGAATGTTTTTTGGTGAATATTGAGTTGTGTTTGCTTGCAAAGTTATTCACCAGACTATTCCTTCCTAATATTTTTATGTGTATCTTGGTTCTATTTCATGTTTTGGAACAAAAAGTATATACCCCCCGGCAATTCAATTATTCCGGGTGTGGGTGTAGTTTTGTGTTGATAACCAAATATTTATGAGTGTAAAGCGTCAGTTTCTATCTCTGACCATCTTCGCGGGCATTACGTAGAAATTCTGAGGGGGTAATACCTACTACTGACTTGAAAGTTACTGAAAAATTACTACGTGATACGAATCCCACACTCTGTGCGATATGCTCTATTGTATAGTCTCCGTAGTTTTCTTTATCGATAAGACGATTGCAAACCTCCTTTATCCTATGTTCGTTAAGAAGTGTTTTGAAATTCTTACCCAGAGTTTCATTGATGACCTGTGATACCAATTTATATGAATATCCCACGGAATCAGATAAGTTATGTAGCGAAAATTTTGGGTCGGAGATAACATCAGAATTGGCAAGGATTTGCTCTATCTTTTCTTCGATGTCTCGTACTGTTTCCGGTGATATTGTTGAATTGATATAACGTTTTTTAGGTGTATCCGCGGATGGAATTGGTGTTTTTACCACATCTTGTTTGAGCAATTCGAGTGATTTACGCAGATTTTTTTCTCTGTTTTCTGCTTCAAGCGCATCTACATATTTATGATAAATCTGTTTAGAATACTCACGCAGCTTGCGGTTGCTACTTATCATACGTAGAAGATACAATGCCAGAAGCAATATGAATACGACAGACACACAGATGCCTATAATGATTTGAAATTTCTTCTTGCGTTCTTGTTTTATTTCCTGTGCCATGGCGTTAATCTCATTAGTAAGCGGCATACTGCTGAGATTGGCAACTTCTCGTTCTGAAACTATTGAGTCTTTTGTGGCATAATAAGATAAGAGATATTCTTGAGCCTTGTCATCATTACCAAGCGAGGAGTAATATTGTGAAAGTTTGTGAAGAGCTCTTGCAGCTTCATCATCATAATGTTCGCTCTTGGCCAAGTCAAGAATTTTATTTGTCAAAGCGATTGCCTGATTATATTCTCCGAGACCGGCATAAGCATCAGCTGCAGCCGACCATGCAATGCAACGATATCGGTTTGACTGCATGTTGGGTGAAGTAATATACTCTTGCATGGCAAGAAAATGCTGCAATGCATGAGTATAATCTCCGAGAGAATATGCTTTTGTGCCCTCCATTAATTCCTGAGTATAATTTCTCATTGGAACATCGGAGGGAATATTGGCTTCCTCAATGCGTTTAATAACAGATGAGAATTTTTCTTTTTGGGGATTATCCGGATAAAGTGAACAAATATTGGTTATGGCAGCAAGTACGACAGGCCATGTTTTGGATTCTATGCCTGCGGAGATAGACATATCAAGATATCTCCATATCTCTTCTGAAAACAATTTATTGCCATATATTTCATTAAAAGCCAGATATACACTCCCCATGTTGAGATATACGTAGGAAAGGTTTTCGGTATATCCCAGTGCCTTAGATTTCCCAGCTGCTGTTTGAAGGAAAGCGAGAGCCTTACTGTAATCAAAAAAATATGACCCAGAGATATACGCGAGATTAACAAGTGCGCGCACATAAATGCGACTTTCTTCGTCCGACATTTTATTATCTACAAGTTTGTCAGATACTATGGTATAGCATACTAATGCGCTGTCCGGACTTTCTGCAATGTCAAATTGCCCTCCCATTTCCATGAGACGTGACAAATCATAGTCATGCCAACGCTCATATAATGCCTGAACATTTACTGTTGTACCGGCGAAAGCATTTATTCCAGGCATGACTGGAGCAAGTACCATTAATGCGAAAATCAATAATCGGAAATATTTTTTCATAATCACTCAGGCAATTTTAGTTGCATAGTGCATGATGCACAATCGAATGACAAACGAAACTTTTCTCCTTCGGATGACCTTATATATAAGGGGAGTCGTTTCTTAATTTCGGGATGTTCTTTCAGACACCTGTTGTTTTCACGCAAAATACAGTGGCGGCATGTCATAACAACTCTCCCCTGCTTCAATGCTTCAGAGTGTTTTAATGTCTCAACAGCCATTTCATCAATATGCGCACCGTGACTTTTATAAAAATCGGCCGCAAGTTTATTTGCTATATTGTCCCGAAAATCCGCTGTTTTAGTTGGATAAGAAGCGGAATATTCTTCTTTACGTCGAAGTCCTCTATGATATGTAGCCTGTGCTGCTTTGTCCAGAGCATCAATGACCTCATTCTTAAGACGAGTAATCTCAGAAGCCGGAATAAACACCTGGCTACCCAACAGATAGTCACATGATTTCAGGCGATATATGGTATTGCCGGTCTTTGTAAAGAAACGTGTCGGGTCGAAAGGCTTGGTTGCTACATCAGTGGTGACATTGCAGGGAATACGAATTTCTACACCACGTTCATCATATGCACTGACACCTGTGCGGTCAATACTTACATTGAAAACAATGGTACGTTTGCCTTCTGAATTTGCAAGTTCTCGTTCAAATTTGATGTCGTTTGTACGATGAATAGTGGTATTCCGAGGAATGTTTATAGGTCTGGATGGTACAATGTGGCCATGTTCCACCTTGTTGACATTAACACCTATATATTCTCCTTTAGAATTGAAAAAAGCTATTCCATCGCCATTGTGTAGCATCGAAGTGTCTTTAATGACCTCTCCAAGCGATTTTGGTGTATCGGTGGAAGCTATACTTTGGGGATGACGGTTATTAAGGAAATAATCCGTAAACCCTCGATTGAAACTTTTTTCAGGC
>CAYVNJ010000002.1:0-62328 GCA_964452865.1 uncultured Sangeribacter sp.
CATTGAGATGAAGGGCAAAGCTGACTACTCTTTAGCCAAATCAATATTCAATGGCAGTCTGCATACGGCATCTGGAAATGCCGATATCAATGCATCATACACGAATATAGATGACAAACATAAGATTATTGGCCAAATCATTGCACAAAATATAAGTATAGAGAGATTTGTGCCGTCGACTAAGATTAAAGAAATTTCAGGAAAGATTGCGGCTGAAATATCTATTGATAATAACAAACCCAATGGTATCTTGACAGCTGAGATAAATAGAATAAACTATAATGGAAGGACATTTAATGATATAAAGGCCTCACTTAATGCACAAAATGACGAATATTCGGGTCATTTAGATATTGATGATGCTGGGCTTTCCATAGGTGCAAATGGAATCATGACATTAAACGCGGATGCCTCGCATTTTGCAACCGATATTGACATACGTGAACTAAAACCTGAAATGTTGGGTATCCGGGGAAAACTTGCACCATACAAGGTCAGTGCAAAAATCAGCACAGATATATATGGTAATTCCCCCGACAACCTTACCGGAAGTATTGATATATCTGATTTGACTTTCGCCGCACATGGTAACACTCCGTTGAGTATAAAAAAATCATCTTTGTCGATAACACCATTGGCTGAAAGACAAGGTAAGGAGGTTAACATTAAATCTGATTTCTTAAGAGCTTCACTTACAGGATGTTTCACATTCACGTCGCTTGGAAAGACTGCAGAACATATCATGCACTCCGCGCTCCCTTCCATGTTTCAGAATGATGCGCAACCTGATAATACCATTGCATCATTTAATATAACTGTACTACGCAATAATCCACTGACAAAGTTCTTTAATTTACCGGTCACTCTGCTTCAGGACATGACTGTTCAAGGCGATATTGATACCAATGCAGGAATATTCCGGCTCACATCCGAAATCCCCTATCTGCAGAAAGGTTCAGACAAGCTTATAAAGAACACGACTCTTGCAGTCAACTCTGGTTTTTCACCTGGAAAGCCTGCGCAATGCAATGTCAGCATCACATCTGAAGTCCCCTCTAAAAAGAACTATATCAAGGTTGCTCTTGATGCCATAGCACGAAACGATACTATCAATACCGGCATCGGTTGGAAAATAAATCGGTCTAATTCTTTCAAAGGCCAGATAGGTATGGCAATCTCTCCTGCCGTCAGGAACGGTAAGTTTTCAGCAGATATATTGGTCAGACCATCTTCATTTGAAATCAACGATACAACATGGCATATTAGTCCTGCTCACGTTCATTATTCAGACAAAAGATTGAAATTGTCTGGAGTAAACATTGGCAACGACACCCAACATGTCATAATCAACGGAACTGCCGATTCCGCGACACATGACTCTATTTGTATTACTCTCAAGAATATTGACCTCGACTATGTATTCGAAACACTAAATATAAATTATGTCACTTTCGGAGGCAGGGCATCCGGCAATTTCTTTGCCAAAGCAATCTTCAGTAAAGTTCCGGTTTTATATACCCCTCGCCTGCTTGTCAATTCATTTACATACAACGACGCACTTCTTGGAGATGCGGACATAGTCAGTTGGTTTGACACACGTGAAAAAATGGTTGCAATACGCGCTGATATTAAAGGCAACAATAATGCTATGTCCAAAATTGACGGAGGAGTATGGGTCGCTGCTGATTCATTGTCGTTCGACATTAATGCAAACCGCATCAATGTCGAATTTTTGCAACCTTTCATGCAGGCATTTTCTTCTAAAGTTTCAGGTTTTGCAACCGGAAATGCCAAATTATTCGGAACATTTCATGACATCGACCTGACTGGGGATATCTGTGCCGACTCATTAAGTATGAAAGTTGACTACACCAACACTACTTACCATGTTGTAGGAGACACTGTCCGTATCCGGTCTGGTCAAATATTGATGAGCGATATCACGCTCTATGACCGCTTCAAAAACAGCGCTAAATTGAATGGAGAAGTACTTCACAGATTTTTCCGCAACCCTACATTCAATTTCACTATCCGGGATATAGACAATATGCTTTGCTACGATACCAATTCACAAATCAATCCTGATTGGTATGGCACTATGTTCTGCACCGGCTCAATGTCTTTGCGAGGTATACCAGGTCGCATTGACATTGATGTGGATGCCTCTACTTCTGCAGGCAGTCGGTTCTTTTACGTACTCAACAACACAGAAGAGGCTGCCGACTATAAATTCCTCACATTTACTGACCGACGGAAAGAAATGTCGGAAATGCTGGCACGTAAAAAAGATACCGTTCCGGATATTGAAGAAATTTTCCGCACACGGATTTCCGAGCAAAACGACAATCCTTCGGATTTATTCATGAACTTGCGTGTAAAGGTTAATCCTAATCTCGCTCTTACATTGATTATGGATCCCGTAGCAGGCGACAAAATCAAATGTAATGGTTTCGGCAATCTGCAGATAGATTACTCTTACCCCACAGACCATCTCGCTGTCTATGGCAGATACACAATCGACAAGGGTGTATACAACTTTTCGCTGCAAGATATAATACTCAGGGATTTCACTATCAATTCAGGCAGTTATATAGCATTTAATGGCAATCCGCTTGATGCGATTCTCGATATCAACGCAATCTACCGTGTCAATACAAATCTTAGTGACCTTGACAAATCTTTTGCTACCGACCGCGAACTGAACCGGACGAATGTACCTGTTGATGCAGTTCTGCGTGTGACCGGCGATATGACAAAACCGGATATTAATTTCGACATTAAATTACCTACACTCACTTCCGACATCGAACGAAAAGTCAAAAGTATTGTCAGTACCGAAGACATGATGAACCGACAAATCATCTATCTTCTTGCGTTGAACCGTTTTTATACACCCGAATATATGGGTACAACCAGCAATAATAACGAACTCGCTTCAGTGGCATCAAGCACGATATCATCGCAACTGTCAAATATGTTGGCACAATTGACTGACAAACTGACTCTTGCTCCAAATTTCCGTACCGACAAAGGCGATTTTTCAGATATTGAAGTCGACGTTGCCCTGTCAAGTGCATTACTTAACAACCGGCTTTTACTAAACGGTAATTTCGGATATCGGGATAAAGCGACTTCTTCGACAACTTTTATTGGCGACTTTGATATAGAATACCTGCTCAATAGGTCAGGAAATCTGCGTCTTAAAGCCTACAATCATTATAACGACCAGAACTATTATCTGAAATCTGCGCTAACAACTCAAGGAGTCGGTATGGTCTACAAGCACGACTTTGACCACTGGTTCGGTTTTTTGCGTCGGAAAATCAAGAAGCAGAGCAATAAGGATAAATCAAAATCAGACAAAGACATACAATCACATGACAGACAATAATCTCAATCCGGCATCAGTAGGTTTCAATCCGGAAAACATACACATCATCGATAAAGACGCGTCTGAAACTTTCAATATAGGCATGGCCTGTGGTGGCGGAGGTGCAAGAGGGTTTGCTCATATCGGGGTTTTTCATGCCTTTGAAAAATCCGGATATAAACCTGAAATCTTGTCAGGAGTAAGCGCCGGTTCGATAGCAGCCGTGATGTATGGTGCCGGAATGACCCCGGGAGACATATTTACGGCATTTTCTGAATATGGTAAATTCGGCGATTTCACCGATTGGACATTACCAAAGGAAAGTCTGCTGAAACTGGATAAATTCGGGACTATCCTGGATTCATGGCTGCCCGTAAATCGCCTTGAAGATATGAAAATTCCAACCTATGTCTGCGCGTCTGACCTTGATAGTGGCAAATCGGTCGCATGGAGTGCCGGTGAAATAATACCGAGAGTTCTTGCTTCGTGCAGCATACCTATAATTTTCGCACCTGTCCAAATCAATGGACGACATTACGTCGATGGTGGTGTATTGCGCAATCTTCCCGCATGGGCAATACGACACAGATGCAAGAAACTTATTGGTTCAAACGTAAGTCCTTTCGAACCAAAAACCGATTACAAACATTCATTGCTCGGTATTGCCTTACGCACATTCCACATGATGAGCCGTGCTAATTCTATTGAAGATGCCTGTATATGTGACTGGCTCATAGAGTCGGACAGCATGCAGAACTTCAAGACATTTGAAGTAGCATCAATGAAAAAAATCATGTGGCATGGCTACGATTGCGCTTCAAAAATAATCGAACAGATTGTGTCAGAATCTGAAAAAAATTCCTGACGTAATGGAGAATAAACTAATCATCTACCAGATGCTGCCGCGCATCTTCGCAAACTATAACCCTACGTGTCGCCCGTGGGGTACAATCAACGAAAATGGAGCTGGAAAGCTCAATGATATCTCAGACAAGGTACTGACATCCATACGCGAACTTGGTGTAAATGCAATATGGTATACAGGTATTATCGAACATGCGACCAAGACCGATTTTTCGGATTTCGGTATAACTAAAGATAATCCACATATTGTCAAAGGCGAAGCCGGTTCTCCCTACGCTATATCAGACTACTATGACGTGGCACCGGCGCTTGCTACCGATGTTGCACATCGTATTGAAGAATTCGAGGCACTCGTAGAACGCACCCATAACGCCGGACTTAAATGCATAATAGATTTTGTTCCTAATCACACGGCACGACATTACCATTCTGATGTCGCACCGGCTTCATGTCCCGATTTCGGCGTCGGTGACAATACGGATTATTTCTTCTTGCCGTCAAATAATTATTATTATTTGCCTCGCCAGCGATTTTCACCCTCAATTCCACTTGGTCAAGGTGTTGACGAGTATATTGAATTTCCTGCCAAAGCTACCGGAAATGATTGTTTTACGGCATTTCCAAACGAATATGACTGGTACGAAACAGTCAAATTGAATTATGGCAAAGACTATGGCGACAATACCGAACATTTCGACCCTATTCCGCGTACATGGCTAATGATGCTTTCTATACTGAGACATTGGGCTTCAAAAGGTGTTGACGGATTTAGATGCGACATGGTTTTTATGGTACCACTGCCGTTCTGGCATTGGGCAATCCCGCAAGTTAAGAAAGACTGGCCTGACATAATTTTCATCGGCGAGATATACGATACAGGATTATACCGCAATTTTCTGGATTATGGGTGCTTCGATTATCTTTATGATAAAGTGAACCTCTACGATACATTATTCGGGATAGAACGTCATGGTGTCAGTGCTGCAAGACTTACTTCGGCATGGCAGACGGTCGACGGCATTGGCGACCGCATGGTAAATTTCCTGGAGAACCATGATGAAGTACGATATGCATCTGAAGCTTTTGCGGGCAATCCACATCGTGTACTTCCGGCACTTACCATTGCTGCAACATTCCACAGAGGCCCATTTCTCCTGTATTACGGTCAGGAACTTGGCGAATCTGCATCCGAAAATGAAGGATTTGCCGGAATGAATCATCGCACGACAATATTCGACTATTGGAGTCTCGGCACAATACGACGCTGGTTGGACAAAGGAAATTGCTCCGGTAAAGGACTGACTGATGATGAACTCAGGTTGCGTAGCATGTACTCACGAATCCTGACTCTCTGCAATTCAGAAAAAGCAATCTGCAAGGGTGGATTCTACGACCTGATGTATGCAAACCTCGATACTCCAGGAGTAAATCCGCACACGCAGTTCGTCTATCTCAGGCATTATAAGGATGACGTGTTACTTATTGCGGTAAATTTTGCAGAATCTCCGGCCGATATACGGGTAAAAATTCCGGATGATGCATTCAAATCAGCAGGGATTCCTTACGGCAGGTCGAAGTGGACAGAACTCCTGAGCGGACATACATCCACACAAAGCCTTGCGCAGGGCGAACCATTCGACACACATATCGGCTCAAGAGGCGCTACTATTTGGAAATTAGAGCGTTAGGATGTTGATGTAATTTTTTTTGGTCTGCGTCTAGTCCGAGTAAGAAATTTTTAACTAATTTTGTACAACGTTTCAATCACATCATACAATGAGCAATACATTACCGCCAATCAAGGTCTTTGCCGGAACTAACTCGCACTATCTGGGCGAATCGATTTGCAAAGAACTCGGTATCGAATTGGGCAAAATGAACATCCAGCGTTTCGCCGACGGTGAGTTCGAAGTTTCTTTTGAAGAATCAATCCGCGGCAGCGAAGTTTATCTTGTTCAGTCAACTTTCCCCAACACAGACAACCTGATGGAACTTCTTCTGATGATTGATGCAGCAAAGAGAGCTTCAGCTGCTACAATCGTAGCCGTTATCCCCTATTTCGGTTGGGCACGTCAGGACAGAAAGGACAAACCGCGTGTTTCAATTGCAGCAAAACTGGTTGCAGACCTCCTCAGTGTTGCAGGCATTGACCGCCTGATAACAATGGACCTTCATGCTGACCAGATTCAGGGCTTCTTTGATGTTCCTGTAGACCACCTCTACGCATCATCAATCTTCATCCCCTATCTTGAAAGTCTGCATCTGAAAGACATGGTTATCGCTTCACCTGATGTTGGTGGTGCAAAACGTGCCAATTCTTACGCTAAGTATTTCGACGTACCCCTCGTATTATGCCACAAGGTGCGTGCTAAAGCCAATGTTGTCGACAAGATGACCGTAATTGGTGATGTAAAAGATAAAAACGTCGTATTGGTCGATGATATTGTCGATACAGCCGGTACTATAACAAAGGCTGCTGACCTGTTATATTCACAGGGTGCTTCTTCTGTAAGGGCTCTGTCGTCGCATCCCGTGATGTCTGACCCTGCCACTCAGCGTGTGCTTGATTCGGCTCTGACTGAAATTATTTTCACCGATTCTATCCCTTACCATGCTGAAAATAAGAAAGCAACAATACTTGAAGTAGCAAAACTGTTTGCCGATACAATACGTCGTATCCATAACAATCAGTCAATCTCATCACAGTATCTGTTCAAATGATATGACAGTCTGAAAATGTCAGACTCAAAAACATCATAATCCTCGAAAACGGCCGCCGAACAATGACGGCCGCTTTCGTATTATTATATTATTAGCATGACAAAATCTTCACTTACATATATAGCAGAATACTTTCCTAATCTCACTGATATACAACGCAAGCAGTTTGAGACCATGCTTACCTTATATCCTGAATGGAATGCCAAAATCAATGTTATCTCCCGTAAGGATATAGATAACCTTGAGGTCAATCACATACTCCACTCACTCGCAATTGCAAAATTCATAAAATTCAAACCCAATTCAATCATTATCGACCTTGGATGCGGCGGTGGACTACCTGGCTTACCGCTGGCAGTATTATTTCCTGAATGTCAGTTCGTACTCATTGACCGCACGGCTAAGAAACTACATGTAGCTGACGAGATTGCATCCGCATCAGGAATAACCAATATAACGACCTTTCATGGTGATGCAGCCGAATATCCCAAACGCACAGCTGACTTTGTAGTCAGCAGAGCGGTTATGCCATTGCCCGACCTGGTTAAACTCAGCCGTCCTCTTGTACGCCAAGGTGGCGACAATGCATTGCCGAATGGTCTTATAACTTTGAAAGGTGGAAATATTGAAGCAGAGATATATCCTTTTCGTAAGCTATCTATAATCGAACCCGTATCCAACTGGTTCAAAGAAGATTTTTTTGAAACTAAACTATTAACATATACACAGCTATGATTAAAGTAGCCAAATTCACATTCCAGATTTTCGGAATCAATACATACGTTCTCTATGATGTAGACTCTAAAGAATGTGCTATAATCGACCCAGGCATGTTCGATGATATCGAACGTAATGCACTTGATAATTTCATAAAGCGGGAGGAACTTAAACCTACGCATCTCATAAATACTCACGCACATATTGACCATGTACTGGGCAATGCCTACGTAATTAATAAATATGGTCTGAGAGCTCATCAACACCCCGATGACACCTTTCTCGCTGACAGACTTGACCAGCAAGCCCGTGAATTTGGGATACCGGCAGGGGGGCTTGACTCCAAAGCAGAGTGTGTATATCTGAAAGAAGGAGATGAAATATTTTTAGGCAAGTCGGTACTCAAGGTAATTCACGTTCCAGGACACTCTCCGGGTAGCATAGCTCTTTATGACGCTGCCGATGGTTTTATTGTTGTCGGAGATATTCTTTTCCATGGAAGTGTTGGACGTGCTGACCTGCCAGGTGGTAATATGACAAAACTGATTGAAGGAATATCAAAAAAACTACTGCCATTGCCCGACAAGACAATTGTATATCCCGGTCATGGCGACGAAACAAATATTGGCTACGAGCGCAGATATAATCCCTACCTGACCGGAGCATTAAAATTTTGATGCCCGGCGATACAGGATGATAGCTATGGCTATATAGATGAAGTTAGGCATCCATACTGCCAGCCATGCAGGCAGAGCTCCTGATACGGCAAAAGAAGATGATACGGTTGAAAATAGTATATAGCTGAAGCTCAGTAGCAGACCCAAGCCTATGTTTATGCCCATACCGCCCTTTGTCTTCCGTGCTGAAAGCGACATCCCTATCAATGTCAGTATATAGGCTGCAGCCGTCATGGCATATCTCTGCTCTTTCTCTATCTCAAATTCTTGAATATTCGCTACTCCGCGTGCTTTCTGTTTATCAATATACTCAGACAGCTGCGGAGTTGTGAGTGTCTGTTGGTCATTCTTTGAAATAAGAAAGTCCTTGGGTTCGATAGTAATGATAGTATCTTTTCTGTCGCCTCGCGTTATACTTTCTTTCACACCTCGCATAGTGCGGATTGAATAATTATATACCGTCCATTTGTAGAGCGTATCGTGCTTAATCTGCAATCCGGTCATACGCGATACGAGTTTCTTCCCCTCAAACTTATCGAGAGAAAAATTATAACCGGTTTTGCTGTCATTATCGTAACTCGACATAAAGGCCACCACACCTGGTGATACCATCATCTGAATATTGGTACCTGCGATAACCTTCTTATTCTTGACATATTTATTAGTATAATCAATTCTCGCAACATTGGTAGGCGGAATGATATAATTGCTCAACGCGAATGTGAGGGCTGCAATTACAGTTGCTCCGACCATATAGGGCATCAATAGCCGGTTAAAACTGACTCCACTCGACATGATTGCAATGATTTCCGAATTCCCGGCCATCTTGGTTGTGAAGTATATGACTGATATGAAGACGAAAAGTGGTGAGAACTGATTGGCAAAGTAAGGCAAGAAGCTTGCGAAATAGTCGAATAAAGTAGCCTTGATGGGCGCACTGAGGAATGCATCCAATTTCTCGTTTACATCAAACATGACCACAATGGCAAGAATCAGTAATATAGAGAAGAAGTATGTTCCGAGAAACTTGGTCAGAATATATCTGTCAAGTATTTTCAGTTTTGGTATTCTCAACTTCTTATGTCCGGATGAATTCTTGACCATATCAAAGTCGGCGTCCGAGAACAGGTATAATTTCCTTCTTCCATTCTGCAAAATCTCCGGCGACTATATGAGCACGCGCATCATCTACAAGTTTCAGATAGAACGCAAGATTATGAATAGTCGCAATCTGTAGCCCCAGAATTTCTCCGGCTGCAAACAAATGCCTTACGTATGCACGGCTATAAACCTTATCCACCCATGCTGTACCAGAAGAGTCAAGCGGTCCGAAATCGTCTGCCCATTTGCGGTTTTTGAGATTTATAGTACCTTCATAAGTAAAAATCATACCGTTGCGTCCGTTTCGCGAAGGCATTACGCAATCCATCATATCCACACCACGGTCTATGGCTTCAATAATATTGACAGGCGTACCTACCCCCATAAGATATCTGGGTTTGTCTTCCGGCAGAATAGCATTTACCACCTCAATCATATCATACATTGTCTCGGCAGGCTCTCCGACTGCCAGTCCTCCGATGGCATTACCGTCGGCACCAAGTGAAGCTACTGCACGCGCGGATTCTCTTCTCAACTCTGGATAAACACATCCTTGTACAATAGGAAAGAAAGACTGTGTATGTCCATACAGAGGCTGAGAGTCATTAAAATGTTGCCAGCCACGTTCCAGCCAGTTTAATGTCAAATCAAGAGATTTGCGGGCATAAGTATAATCGGATGTTCCCGGAGGACACTCATCAAGGGCCATCATGATGTCCGAGCCAATAATGCGCTGAATGTCGACCACATTCTCGGGAGTGAAAACGTGTTTACTACCGTCAATGTGACTTCTGAAATGAGCCCCTTCCCGGGTAAGTTTACGCTGAGATGACAGAGAGAATACCTGAAATCCGCCACTATCGGTAAGTATAGGTTTTTCCCACCCCATGAACTTATGCAGCCCCCCGGCTCGTTGTAATATGTCAGTACCGGGTCTGAGGTATAAATGGTACGTATTCCCCAGAATAATACGAGCCTTGACATCGTCTGCCAACTCACGCTGATGCACGGCTTTCACACTACCCACTGTGCCAACCGGCATAAAGACTGGGGTTGCTATCTCGCCATGGTCAGTAGTTATAGTACCGGCTCGGGCAGCTGTATTCTGAGCGGTTGCATCAACTTTGAATTGCATGATTTATGGTAATTCTATTTTACGGCACACAAAATTACTCTTTTTCCACGACATACCAAACGGTCATATTCTCCCATATATAATTATCCCGAAGTCTTTATTCAGGTTTAGACTTCGGGATAATTATTTATTGTGTTACACTTCGGATTAACCGAGGAAGCTGAGCAGTACACCTGCGGCCACTGCCGAACCGATTACGCCGGCCACGTTTGGACCCATGGCGTGCATCAGCAGATAGTTAGTAGGGTCATACTCCAATCCGACGTTATTCGAAACACGGGCAGCCATAGGAACAGCAGATACACCGGCATTGCCGATAAGCGGATTGATTTTACGGTCTTTACGAAGGAAGATATTGAACAGTTTGACTGACAATACACCTGCTGAAGATGCTATGACAAAAGCCACAAACCCGAGTACGAAGACCAGGATTGTATCTGAAGTCAGGAAGCGGTCAGCCTGTGTTGATGCACCGACTGTCAGACCCAGAAGGATGGTCACTATATCAGTCATAGCATTACTTGCTGTCTTGGCAAGGCGTGTTGTAACACCACTCTCTCGCAGAAGGTTGCCGAAGAAGAGCATGCCGAGCAGCGGCAGACCGGAAGGCACGATGAAACAAGTGAGTATCAGACCTACAATCGGGAATATGATTTTTTCATTCTGTGATACCACACGGGCTGATTTCATCTTAATCATACGCTCTTTCTTTGTAGTGAAGAGGCGCATGAGCGGTGGCTGGATGAGAGGTATGAGTGCCATATATGAATAGGCAGACACGGCCACCGCACCAAGCATGGTCGGATTAAGTTTTGATGTTACGAAAATAGCAGTCGGACCGTCGGCACCACCTATGATTGCCACACAACCGGCTGACAGAGGGTCGAAACCAAGTAGCAAGGCAAGCATATATGCGCCGAAAATACCGAACTGAGCACACGCACCGATAATCATCAGTTTAGGATTGGCAAGCAGAGCTGAGAAGTCTGTCATAGCACCGATGCCGAGGAAAATCAGTGGCGGATACCACCCTTTCTCAACACCATTGTAGAGGATGTTGAGTACAGAACCTTCTTCATAGATGCCAATCTCCATACCGGGCTGGAATGGAATATTGCCAATCAATATACCGAAACCAATGGGCACGAGCAAGAGTGGTTCGAAATCTTTTTTGATTGCCAACCAGATGAACAGCATACCCACGAGGAGCATGACTACATTCGTAAATTCGCAGTTGGCAAATCCTGTAAAGTTCCAAAAAGTATTGACACTTTCCTGTAGAAAAGCGCCAAATCCTTCAGATTGTGCAAGAATCATTCTGAGTATTTTTTCAACCGATTGTCATGATTGGAGTTCCCTGCAGAATGGCATCGCCTACTCCTACGAGGATTTCTTTCACCACACCGCTCTTGTCAGCATGAATGTCGTTCTCCATTTTCATAGCTTCGAGCACACATACTGTATCGCCTGCGTTTACTGTATCGCCAACCTTGACGCTGATGCTCATTACAGTGCCAGGCAACGGGCTTTCTATGTTGGAAGCAGCACCTGAGGCTGCAGCTGGTTTGGCAATAACTTTTTCGCCTTGCTCTGTGCGAGGTGCAGCAGCAGGACGCTTGGGTGCGCTAACGACTGACGCAGTGTTTGCTACAGGCTTGTCGAGTTCAACCATGTATGCAGTACCGTTTACTTCTACCTGCACTTTGTTGTCGACAACATCACCTACGGTTACATTGAATTTCGTACCGTTGATTTTATACTTATATTCTTTCATTGTGGTTGATTGTCTATTTGTGTGTTAATATTTATTCAACGTGCGTTACGTTTCAAATCAAGTTCCTGACGCATGCCGTAAATCTTAGAGTTCCACGGCGAATATGCGCGTTTCATGCGACGGATAGTGAGAACAGTATCCTCAATATCGTGTTTAGAATCGAAATGCTCTGAAAGTGCCATGGCAATTGCCGCAATAGCATCGGCGGAATCGACATGTTCTTCATGGTCTTCAACAGCATCGTGAGAAAGACCGTGAGCATCCATTTTCTTTTTCGACATAAACTTTGCAGAAATCTTGCCAAACACGTTGAATAACAGGCAAAGAACGATTAGTGCAATGAGTACGATGCACATAGCCATAATGGTCAGTGCGCCGCCCCATGAGTCGTTTTCCTTGACATTTCGTGATTTCTCTTCCTGAAGCATGCGGCGTGCAGTCGCACTCTCCTCAACTGTGTTTACTTCAGTGCTGTTGACTGCGGGAGTTTCGACGTATGCCTGACCGTCCGGAGCTTCTTGAGCCACAGGATTGTCGGCTGTTATCATTTCAGGACCTGCCGGTTGGGTATCTACACCTGCAGGAGCGGCAGCGGCATAGCCGCCGGCCACTACTGCAAGACTGAGACCTATCGACAAAAAGACTTTCTTTATCATCTTCTAAATCAGATAAGTTGTTATTGAGTTCTAAGTGCTCGATTGATTACAGAGGTATGTTGCCGTGTTTTTTCGGCGGATTGAGCACTTTCTTGGTTGCGAGCATCTGGAGTGCGCGGATTACGCGGAAACGTGTGTTGCGAGGCTCGATAACATCATCTATATAGCCATACTTGGCGGCATTGTAGGGATTGGCGAAGAGATTTGTGTATTCATCTTCTTTCTCCTTCATATATGCCTTGGGGTCGGCCTGCTCTTTTGCTTCCTTTGCATAGAGCACACCTACAGCGCCTTCTGCACCCATAACGGCAATCTCGGCGGTAGGCCATGCATAGTTCATGTCGCCACGAAGCTGCTTGCAGCTCATGACGATGTGGCTACCACCATAGCTCTTACGCAATGTCACTGTAACCTTGGGTACAGTAGCTTCGCCATAAGCGTAAAGCAGTTTGGCACCATGAAGGATAACGCCATTATATTCTGGCCTGTACCTGGGAGGAAGCCCGGAACGTCAACAAGTGTTACAAGAGGAATGTTGAACGCGTCGCAGAAACGTACGAAGCGTGCGCCCTTGCGTGAAGCATTTGAGTCGAGTACACCTGCAAGCACTTTGGGCTGGTTGGCTACTACACCTACTGCCTGTCCGTTCATACGAGCGAAACCGACGATGATATTCTTGGCATAGTCCTTCTGAACTTCAAGGAACTTGCCATTGTCTACAATAGCGCCTATTACATTGTACATATCGTAAGAGCGTTTTGCGCTATCAGGTACTATTTCGTTAAGTTCGTCAGCTACACGGTCGATGGGGTCATTACATTCAACCAGCGGAGTTTCTTCGAGGTTGTTCTGAGGCATGTAGCTCAGGAGTTCGCGTATAAGGCTAAGAGCCTCCTCACCGTCTTCAGCTGCGAAGTGTGTCACACCGCTCTTTGTAGCGTGAACTGATGCACCACCCAGTTGTTCCTGGCTAACGTCCTCACCTGTAACAGTCTTAACAACAGTAGGGCCTGTAAGGAACATGTAAGAAATGCCTTTGGTCATGATAGTGAAGTCGGTCAGAGCCGGGCTGTAAACAGCACCACCGGCACAAGGACCGAGAATGGCAGAAATCTGGGGTACAACACCAGAAGCGAGGATATTACGCTGGAAAATTTCAGCATATCCTCCAAGAGCATTGATACCTTCCTGAATACGTGCACCACCAGAGTCGTTAAGACCGATGATAGGCGCACCCATCTTCATGGCGAGGTCCATGATTTTGCAGATTTTCTGAGCCATTGTCTCAGAAAGAGAACCACCGAATACGGTGAAGTCCTGTGCGAAAACATACACAAGACGACCTTCAATTGTACCGTAACCAGTAACAACACCGTCGCCAAGGATGTGCTTTTTATCCTGACCGAAGTTGGTGCAACGGTGTGTCACGAACATATCCAGTTCTTCGAACGAACCTTCGTCGAGAAGCTGTGCGATGCGTTCGCGTGCTGTATATTTGCCGCGGGCGTGCTGTTTGTCAATGGCCTTCTGACCACCGCCGAGACGGGCTTGCTGACGTTTCTCAATCAGCTCTTCAATTTTAGCTGTTTGTTTGCTCATCTGATTGTTAGTATTCTTGATGAAGTATTAGTTTTCTGAAGAAATCGATTTAGCATCCGCATTTTTTAGCGGGGTCTTCGCAAAGTTCTGTCAGGACAGCTTGAGTTGTCTTGGGATGGAGGAATGCTATTTTCAGACCTTCCGCACCGTTGCGGGGAGCTTTGTCAATAAGTTTGATATCTTTTGACTCAGCCTCGGCCAAAGCCTCGGCAACTCCGTCTTCGACAGCGAAAGCCATGTGATGCATACCACCGCGACCACCGTTCTTCTCGATGAACTTAGCTATAGTGCTTTCAGGGCTTGTGGGCTCGAGAAGCTCGATTTTAACGTCGCCTACCTTAATGAAAGCAGTAGTCACTTTCTGGTCTTCAACTACTTCTTTCTTGTAGCACTTCAGACCGAGGACATTTTCATAGTAAGCGATAGCCTCGTCGAGGTTGGGAACGGCAATGCCGATGTGTTCGATGTGTGAAATCTTCATCTCGTTGTTTTTTGGTATTGTTAAAGTGTTATAATTAATTCAGATTATGTGTCTGTCTATTTGGGTGCAAATATAGACATTTTTCCGCATTAGCTGACAATAAGCCCTTGAGAAAAATAAGACAAAGTGTAAAAAACTCTAAAAGTAGGCTTAGATATTGAATTTACGCCTTGAATTTATTAACTTTGCAAGTCGGAGAAGTAGGCACACTTTCTCCAGTCTCTCCTACTCCTCAGCATAAAGCAGTTATTGTTTCTACTACTGACTGCTAACGATTTGATAAATAGACTACACGATGATAAATAAATGGAACTATCAACCTCTCTCCCATCAGCAAGAGATTAAAAAGCAGGAGTTAAAACAGGCCTGCGGAGGCTTGGGGTCAATTGCCGAGCTATTGCTGCGCAGAGGTGTTGAAACGCCTGAAGAGGCCGAAAAATTTTTCGCGCCACCAATTTCCGCTCTTCACAATCCATTTCTCATGAATCAGATGGATAAGGCAGTCAATCGCCTGAACAAGGCAATGGGGGCTAAAGAGCGTATAATGGTTTATGGCGATTACGATGTTGACGGTACCACAGCTGTTGCATTGGTATATAAATATCTTCAGAATTACTACAGCAATATAGAATATTACATACCTACCCGATATGAAGAGGGTTACGGTATTTCTGAAAAAAGCATAGATTATGCTGCAGACAATGACATAAAACTCGTAATTGTACTTGACTGCGGCATTAAGGCAATTAAAGAAATTAAGTATGCAAAGGAGAAAGGCATAGATTTCATCATCTGCGACCACCATGTGCCCGATGACGAACTGCCAGACGCGGTTGCCATATTAAATCCAAAATTGAAAGATAGCACATATCCGTGCCCTCACCTGAGCGGATGCGGTGTGGGTTTCAAATTCATGCAGGCATTTGCCCTGAGCAATGGACTTACCAATCATAATGAATTGGAATCGTTGCTCGACCTTGTTGCTGTAAGTATAGCGACAGACCTTGTGCCGCTTGTTGGTGAAAACCGCGTGATGATGTACCACGGTTTGCGACGTCTTAACTCCAACCCTAACCTCGGATTGAGAAGCATCATACGTATCTGTAAACTCACGAACAAGGAAATAACCATATCTGATGTTATTTTCAAAATCGGACCACGAATAAATGCATCAGGCAGAATGCATAGTGGAATAGAAGCTGTCGACCTTCTTGTTTCTCGCGATTTGCAGGATGCATATGAAAAATGTTCGAATATCGACCAATATAATAAAGACCGTAAGGAACTTGACAAGCGCATAACTGAGGAAGCAAACGCAATTATTGAAAATCATGCTAATATAACGAAGAATAAGAAGTCGCTCGTAATATACAATAAAGACTGGCATAAAGGCATAATAGGTATTGTGGCTTCCAGACTCACTGAGTTATATTATAAACCTTCCGTAGTACTGACACTGTCCGACGGCATCGCTACCGGTTCATCACGTTCGGTACAGAATTTTGACATATATTCCGCAATCAATTCGGCACGTGACTTACTTGAGAATTTCGGAGGACACACTTATGCTGTAGGACTCACACTGAAAGAAGAGAATATCCCTGAATTCGCCCGCCGATTTGAGGAATATGTCGCACGCAACATAAAACCAAGTCAGCTTTCGCCTCACTTTGACATTGATGCTGTAATCGATTTTGCGGATATTACGCCAGAAATGGTCAATTATCTCCGTAAGTGCAATCCATTCGGGCCATCAAATCCCAAACCGGTATTCTGTACGAAGAATGTATTCGATTTCGGAACAAGCCGTCTTGTAGGTAAAAACCTCGAGCATATCCGGCTTGAACTTGAAGACAACAGCACGAGCCGTGTCATCAGTGCGATTGCATTCAATATGGCACCCTATTTTGAACATATCCACGCACACAAGCCTATAGATATCTGCTACACTATCGAACAAACCAAGAGTCACAGAAAAGGCGAATCAGTACAATTGATGATAAAGGATATTAAACTTTCCGAAAACTGATTATGTCATGTCCAGTCAATTCACGCTACAGCAGGACAATTGCCCTTCCTGAAATCGGAGAAAGTGGTCAGAGACGTATTTCCTCGGGGTCTGTACTCATAGTTGGAGCAGGGGCATTAGGAGGTACGACAGCCATGTATCTTGCAGCATCGGGTATCGGACACATAGGAATTGCAGATTTTGATACAGTGGACATCTCAAATCTTCAGCGACAGGTGGCATACGTTGAAGCTGATGCCGGACAGCCTAAAACCTCAATCTTATGCAAGCGTCTCCTGGCTATCAATTCCGGGATAGAGGTCACTGAATACCCGATGATGGTCAGCAAGCATTGTGTGGAAGACATCATTTCAGATTTTGATTTCATTATAGAAGGGTCGGACAATCCATACACAAAATTACTCATAAGCCGTACGTGCAAAAAATTGGGCAAAAGTTACTGCTTAGGTGGAGTTGCCGGTTTTTCCGGGCAAATAATGACCCATACTCCTGCAACAGCCGATTATGAAGATATTTTTCCGGAGCCACCCGAACCAACCGGATTCACACCATGCAGTGCAGGTGGAGTATTCGGCCCGTTGACCGGAATAGTTGCTTCCATTCAGGCATCAGAAGCCATAAAATATATTTCAGGTGCAGGCAAATTACTTACGGACTGTTTGCTGACAATCGATTCAAGGGATATGACTTTCCGTACTTTCCGTATGTAACGGAAACCGATTGTATAGATTGCATTGTTTCGTGAATGAGGAACAATATTAAGAAATAAAAATCTCAACATTTGTTGAGATTTTTTATTTCTATTGCATATAACTTTGCGCCATAACATAATTATCAGTTTATGAAACGAATATGTATCATAGTAGGAATATGGATGTCTATTCTGAATGTAACAGCGCAAAATGCACTACCTGATAGTATTAAAACACAGGAACTCAACGAAGTTGTCGTTAATGGCGACAAACCGCAAGTCAAAAGTCAAGACGGTATGATGATTGTTGACCTTCCGTCAATAGTCAAAGACAAACCAGTGAGCAATATCCTTGAAGCTTTAGGCTATCTGCCGGGAGTAATCAATAATAATGGCCTTGTCGGACTTGCCGGCACAAATGATGTTACAATAATCCTTAATGGTGAGGTAACAAATATGCCAATACAAAACCTATATCAACTGCTTTATACAACACCTATCGATAGATTGAAGAGAGTTGAGGTAATGTATACCGCACCTGCAAAATATCATGTCAATGGAGCTGTAATCAACATAGTTCTGAAGACTCCAAAGCCTATTGACGGACTTCAGGCTCAAGTGCGCGCAGGATACAATCAAGACCATTATTCAGCATACGGTGGAGCGCTCTCTGCCACTTATGCCATAAAGGATTGGACATTCGATATTACTTACGGAATTGCACGCAATAAATCATGGAATCATGAAGAAACACTCTCCAATCATTTATATGATTATAAGTATATCCTTATAGAAGATGACATGCGGCGCATTTCTGAGAATTTGGCCAACACCATTTATACCTCATTTTCGTATAAGAGGTTATGTATGACCTATAACGGTCAGATAACTTCTGCAGTGAAAGGTTGGAGCTTATCCAAAGGGACTCTTGGTTATTTCACCAACGATTACTCTTACGATGGTTCAATAAACTATCACAATCTCTCCTTGCGTTACACAGCTCCTTTCGGACTCACCGTAGGAGGAGATTATACCTATTATGGAGAAATCCGTAGACAGTCATTATTTCAGGAATCAGAATATCTTTTCGGCTCGCGGAATAAGCAATATATAAATAGGTGGCATCTATATACCGACCAACAGCATCAGTTGGGCAAGTGGCAGCTAAACTACGGAATTGAATATCAGCGTTCGAACGATGAGAGCTCGCAACTGAACTATCTTAATGACAATGAAGGGTTTTCAGGCCATTCTTCAGAAGATGTGGCTGACGCTTACATTGGTTTGGAACGCTCATTTGACTGTGGTCTGTCTTTCAATATTTCTGCAAAAGCGGAATATTTCCACAATGACTTTCAACTCAATTGGAACTTCATACCTCAATTGGGCGCTACATATTACAAGACTCCCATGAGCATCTTTCAGATAAATTTTACAACGCAGAGAATATATCCATCATATTGGGAACTCCATGACCGTACATCATACATCAATCCATATTCAAAGATTATAGGCAATCCTACACTGCATCCATATCTCAATTATGCCGGTCAGTTCAGCCACATCTTCAAGCAGAAATATGTTGCCACGCTATATATGCAATATGGTGACAACGCCACCGTTCAATTACCTTATCAGTCACCCGATGAACTGAGTCTTATATATCAGACAATCAACATGAACTACAAGCGGGCTGTCGGTCTGAACCTCAATATACCGGTGAATATAGGTTATATCTGGAATGCTACGGCTACTGCCAATATCTTCAATCAAAGGGAAAAAGCCGACAATTTCCACCATATCAGTTTTGACAATTACAAGTGGATATTCTATGGCGCTTTGAGCAACTCATTCCGTTTCAGTCAGAATTGCCCGGTATCCTTATCGGTTGACTTTACATATATTTCGCCGTCAATTCAAGGTATTGCCGACTTATCTGCAATCTGGAAAGTAGACGCAGGAATAAAATGGCATTTCGGTAAGAAGCAATGTTGCGAGCTTGACCTAAAAGCCGATGATATTTTCAACCGGTGGTCACCGACAATGACTATCAACCATGCCGGACAAGACTACAGGATGAAAGTTCGTGAGATGACCCGAAATCTCAAACTTACATTTATCTGGCGTTTCAACGGATTCAAACCAAAATCTGACACGACTGTTGATACCTCTCGTTTCGGTACGAGCCACTGACACACACCTATGACTGCGGATTTATATGTACATCCATTTGAGGGAACGGGAAACTGAATCCATGTGCGGGTAATTCAGTGTAAAACCGTTTGTTCATATCGAAGAATAATCCCCAATAATTCGATGAGGCTGTCCATGCACGCACTGTCAGGTTAATACTACTGTCAGCCATCTCCCCTAATGCAACAAAAGGAGCACGGTCAATTTTTTGCGGTATGACTGCCTGCTCCAAACTTTCTGAAGGAAGAACGACACCCGCACGTTTTTTCCTTCTGAATAATCGTCTGAACCATGAGGGCCGATGCTCCTCAATTTCATTTTCTTTTTCAGCAACATCCTCTCCTGCAGCGTGAGACTCAGTGAGTCGCAAAATCCGGTCATCCTCAATAAAATGCTTGACAACACGAGTGTCAGAGTCAAGAATTTCAAGAATAGCCTTAGATGCTTTGTCGTAGTCTGTTCCGTACGCAAGACACACCGTCCAGTCTACACGGCGATAGTCTTCACGTGAATAATTATTGATTGACGATGTTGAAAGTCCGCCATTTGGAATAATTATTGACTTGTTGTCAATGGTATTTATTATCGTGTGGAAAATCTGAATTTCTTTCACAGTCCCGGCATATCCTTGAGCCTCAATATAATCCCCGACTTTGTACGGCTTTAGCAGTAAAATCAGTACACCACCTGCAAAGTTTTGCAGAGTTCCGCTCAGCGCAAGACCGACCGCTACTCCAGCAGACGCAAACAGGGCAAGAAATGAACTGGTTTCTATACCTAAAATTCCGACAACTACTATTATGAGTATAAAATAGAGTGTTATTCTTTCCAGACTCAAAATGAAAGTAGTCAGAGATGGGTCGATATGCTTGTGAACCATGACATTACGAGTCATGGCATAGAGTTTCTTAATTATAAGTTTGCCAACGTAGAAAACGAGAATGGCAATAGCAAGATTAAATGCAAAACGAACGAGCGACTGTGAAATCTGTTCAAGAGCATCAGTGAGCGACAGCCCTTTCAGACTCTCTATAAACGATGAAGTTTTTTCAACTTTGGCCGCAATCAAATCCTGCGAAGGTGCATCTGCCGTTTGTAAAAATATTAAGTCTAAAATATTCATTTTTCAATTATTAATCGTCTAAAAATACGTCTCTATACCAGTCGAGCGAGCGATAGAAATTCTCAGCATCATTCTGTCTTTCCGAGTACATATGAACCGACAAACCGGAGAAAAGAGAAGGCTCTATCTTTAATCCCATAAAATCGGGAGTAGAAAGCTTGAAAACGACCGCTTTAGAAATAGCATCTTCCAAGGGAATGGCTTTATCAGGACATCCGGCTGCATCGGCAACTTTTCGTGCATATTGAAGAAAATCATAAAATGGACCGATATTATCCGGTGAGTATGACTGCAATCCTTCCGCAGACACCGGTTTCCATGAAGAGAAAATACCTTTTGCTGCATTTGCTAATTCCTCAATCTTAGACATATCGGTTATAGCCAAAGTGTAGCCTTTACTCCCATTCTTAGCCATAATTGAAGCATATGATAACCGGGCAGCCTCGGCCAGCGATTTTGAGTCCGCCACGAGATATGGTAATGTCAAATCGTATGGCATTCCACAATTCATCAGTGGTGTTGGCGAAGCTACAAACAACCGACATTTATTTCTGAGTTGATAAATCACCTCAATAGATGACATATAGCAGCAATCACACCATATAAAATCGAAAATTCGGTCAGGAATAGCTTCTGCAAGTCTATCTATATCGAGATGATATTTGTAGTCAGAACCGAATGATACGGGCGTGACAGGACTTGACGAAGGCAACCAACCTGTTGCGTGCGACCAAAGTACAAGCCCATAAGTATTGGCATGAGAGAAATGTCTGGCATCATCTATTACCCCGGATATACGCACCGGCGCAAGGGAAGAAACAGACATATCATATTTTTTCAAAACAATCAGCTGACCGTCATGACCCACCCTGTAAAGTACCGGGCCATCCTTGTCAACATCAAGAGAAGCATAATATACCAACACATCCGTGCTTTCAGGCAGAGATGCCATTCCGGCTCTTATTTCGTTAAGGTCATCCCGAGCATCATACATGAGTGTATTGGTCGCAACCATATATACCAATAAAGTATTCTCGCCTTGATGCGGAACAGTATTATCGACCACATCTTCCGAGCAGGATACAAATCCAGAAACTATAAAAAGCAGACAGACGAGGTATTTAATCGTCCTGAGCAACACGGTCAGCAGCCTTTAAGTTAAAAATGTGACGAACCGTCGAAGCAATGTGTGCACAATTTGCATTTAGGTAAGCCGATTGCTTCAATCAAGTCTTCAAGTTTGCTAAACTTCAACGAGTCCACACCAAATTTTTCCGCAATTTTATTTACCATAGCCTCATATTCGTGTGTTCCGGTCTGTGCGTATTTATCAAGATTTTTATCATCTGCACCTTCCAGTTCCTCAATTATCCGTCGGGAAATGAGTTCTTTGTCAGAACGCGAAGTCGTAAAACCAATAAACGGACAACTATAAATAAGCGGAGGACATGCAATCCTTATATGTACTTCTTTTGCACCATAATCAAAAAATGTCCTCACATTATCTTTAAGCTGAGTACCACGGACTATAGAATCATCACAGAACACAACCCTATTTCCTGAAAGCATGGCCGGGTTGGGGATAAGCTTCATACGGGCAACAAGATTACGCTGGCTCTGCAGGCTTGGAGTAAAACTGCGCGGCCATGTAGGTGTATATTTTGCTACGGCTCTGTGATACGGGACATTTTTGCCTTCGGCATACCCGAGTGCCATGCCGACTCCTGAGTCGGGTATCCCGCAAACACAATCAACTTCGGTATCATCTTTCCGACCCATTAGCATACCGCTCTTGAACCTGACTTCTTCGACATTGCGTCCTTCATAGGTAGACACGGGAAAACCATAATAAACCCATAGGAACGAGCATATCTGCATCTCCTTTTCAGGCTCTTTCAGTACTTCAATGGAATCAGCAGTAATTTTCACAATCTCTCCAGGTCCAAGTTCTCTTTCGGTATGAAAATCGAGATTGGGGAAAGATGTCGTCTCGCTTGTGACTGCATATCCTGTTTCTTTCTTACCGATAATCACCGGAGTCCTTCCAAGTTTATCTCGCGCCGCGATTATTGCATCGGGTGTGAGGAGAAGCATAGAGCATGAACCTTTTACCTGGTCATATATATTTTTTATGCCATCTACAAAATCCCTGCCTTTGTTTATGAGAGTTGCTATAATCTCAGTCGGGTTTGTCTTTCCGGAACTCATTTCAGCAAAATGGTGGCCGGCCGACAGCATATCTTGTTCAAGTTCGACAGCATTGTCTATCTTAGCTACTGTGACTATAGCGAACTTACCGAGGTGTGAGTTGATTACAATCGGTTGTGAATCATTATCGCTGATGACTCCTATGCCTGCATTTCCGGAGAAACGCGGAAGCACACTCTCGAATTTGGTGCGGAAATACGAGCTTTCGATATTGTGAATACTGCGGACAAAACCGTTTTCAGGGTTATATGTAGCCATTCCGGCACGTTTCGTACCGAGATGTGAGTTATAGTCCGTGCCGTAGTAAAGGTCGTTGACACAGTCAACTGTTTGTATTGTTCCGAAAAATCCTCCCATTTGTCAAAATTGGTCTATATATTTACGTATTTGCAGAGATTGCTTGCGAATAAACAATATTGATTTATTACGCGAAGTTACAAAAAAAATTGGTTTGTTCTTTAGCAACCTTATAATTATCTTTGTGGCATGACTCAACCGACCAACTCCCAAAGTCTGCTTCATGATGCTATTGTCAGACATCTGCCGTATGAGCCAAACAGCGGTCAGAGAGTTCTGATAGACATGCTAAGTTCGTTTGCAACTTCCAATGACAACCGCTCTGTTTTTTTGTTAAAAGGCTATGCCGGTACAGGCAAAACTTCTCTTACGGCCGCATTGGTCAATGCCTTGCATGAACTCAAGCATCCAACTGTTCTTATGGCTCCAACGGGCAGAGCTGCAAAAGTATTCTCAAATTTTGCCGGTCGAAAAGCATATACAATTCATAAATCTATTTTCAGACATTCGGCATTAGAGGCTGCGCCCACTTCTTTCCAACTTGCCGAAAACAAGGAGCGCAACACATTATTCATTGTGGATGAAGCCTCGATGATTGGCGATGGTGGCAGCATGCCGCTACTGGATTGTCTTCTAAGATACATATACTCAGGCTATGGATGCAGAGCGATACTGATTGGTGATACAGCCCAGTTGCCACCAGTAGGTCAGGGAAACAGTCCGGCCATGAATATGGATACACTGAGGAAATATGGATTGACACCTCTGTCGTTTGAACTTCAGGAACCAGTCAGACAAGCCCGTGAAAGCGGAATTCTGTATAATGCCACACGCCTTCGTATGCTCCTCGAACATCAATCCAAGAAAATGCCTCACCTCAAAGTAAGTGGATTTGAGGATATAGAAATATTACCTTCGGACTATCTTATGGAGCGTGTGGAAGATTCATATTCAGAAGTTGGAAAGGACAATACGCTTCTTATAACACGCTCAAACAAAATGGCAGGACTTATTAATCAGGCTGTCAGAGGGCGGGTTCTGTATGGAGATGAAGAATTAATGCGTGACGAACGTCTTGTAATAGCTAAAAACAATTACTATTGGAGTCGACAGAACAAAGGTCTTTCATTCATTGCAAATGGTGAGAGTATCAATCTCGAGTGGCATGGAAATCTTGAAACAAAATACAATCATCGGTTTATGGATGTTGATTTTCATCTGGACGGTAGAGAAGATGTTTACTCGGCAAAAATAATTCTTGATTCATTAATTAACGACACTCCGTCTCTTTCCCAACATGAAATGCAAGCGTTATTCGAGACCATTTATTCTGATACAGACTCATACCCGGAAGAGCCGGTAACTAATGGAGCAACAGAATTGTCGAGAAGAATTAAGATACTTCATACCGACCCCTATCTGAATGCCCTGCAGGTGAAATATGCCTATTGCATGACATGCCATAAAGCACAGGGTGGGCAATGGAAGCATGTTTATATTGATTTGAGCTATCTTAATCCTGATTTAGCTATAACTGATTTTCTTCGTTGGTTATATACCGCTATCACACGTGCCTCAGAAAAAGTATTCTTAATCAATCCGTCAATCCCTTGTGATTGACTTATTCAGCCAGCGACAAAATTACCGCATCAGACATCATTACTCCTTTTTCTGTAAGAACGATATTATTTTTTTTCTCGTTCATCTTCAGGTGGTCGGCAGCGATAGATGATTGAGCACGACTTAATAGTCTTCCGGTAGCTTCGTGCCCAAAGCGAGCCGAATAATCATCCAATGAAATGCCGTCTGCAGTACGAAGTCGTGTCAGAATATATTCGTCGTGTAACTCTTCATCTGAAAGGTTTTCCACGTCAAAAAGTATGTTGCCTTCGAGATATCCGCTAAAATTATTGGCGTTGCACCTGCGCATTCGTTTGCCATCGTAGCTATGAGCTCCTGCACCAAGCCCTATGTAAGGGATACCGGACCAATATGACATATTATGCTTTGATTCGAATCCTGGCAGAGCGTAATTTGAGATTTCATAATGTCTTAAGCCTGCATCCGCGGTCATCAGGCAAATTTTTTCATACATTGCAAGAATGTTGTCGTCGTCGACAGGAGTAATCATTCCTTTATTCCTACGGTGAGTCAATATCGTTCCCGGCTCGTACATCAGATTATATATAGATATATGTGAAAATCCCAACTCAAGAACTTCTTTCATTGAATATTCCAGAGTTTCCAACGTCTGACCCGGCAATCCGAATATAATATCGGCACTGATATTATTAAAATTGCGCAGCATCTTAAAAGCTGAACGAACTGTAGCTGCATTATGTCTCCGGCCCACAGAATACAGTTCGGAGTCAACCATCGACTGGACACCCATGCTTATACGGTTTACACCCGCCTTGTGCCAAGATTCAACTAAAGTCGGTTTAACATCATCGGGATTAACCTCTATTGTAAATTCTTTCATAAAGTCGAGAGGCTGTATGATATGCCTTATGTTTTCTGACAACCAAGTAAAAACATTCGGAGGTAATAACGATGGTGTGCCACCACCAAAATATAAAGTCTCCACAGGGAATGTCAGTTCATCAACTCGTGATGATAATTCCTCAATAATTCGCCGGGAATATGCATCAAAGGGAGGAGAAGACATTTTAATACTAAAAAAGTCGCAGTAAGAGCATTTGCCGCCACAGAAAGGGATATGTACATAAATTCCACCCATTGCAAAATACTAAAAATCCGGATGCAAATATAGCTAAATGCGTTTGAGCAAACAACCGGAAGCCCAAAATACAGCAAAATGACAAAACGTGTTATGTAACATATTACGAAGGGACGAGAATTTCAAAATTTATGATTAAATTGCGGCTGCAAAAGCGGAGAATTATCTCCCAACTGCCATGTATCATTTAAACTTTCTATGATATGAAAATTTACAAAACCCACGAGATTAAAAACATTTCCTTGCTTGGAGGCAAGGGTTCAGGCAAAACCACTCTGGCGGAAGCTATGCTTTATGAATGCGGAGTGATTAAGCGCCGCGGAACAGTCGAAGCCAATAACACTGTATCTGATTACTTCCCGGTTGAGAAGGAATATGGTTATTCAGTATTTTCAACAGTATTCAATGCAGAGTTTCTAAATAAAAAATTGAATGTGATAGATTGCCCGGGAAGTGAGGACTTCGTGGGTAACGCATATACTGCACTTGGAGTCACAGATACCGGAGTCATAGTTGTTAACGCTGAGTACGGTGTTGAGGTTGGCACACAGAATATATTCCGAACTACCGGAAATCTGCACAAACCTGTATTATTTGCAGTCAATCAGCTTGACGGAGAAAAGGCTGACTTCGACAATGTTCTGGAGCAGCTTCGCGAACATTTCGGACAGAAAGTCACAGTCATTCAATATCCTCTCAACTGCGGGCCGGATTTCAACGCCATGATAGACGTACTCCTGATGAAAAAATATTCATGGGGTCCGGACGGCGGTGTTCCTGAAATTACAGAAATTCCGGAAGAAGAAATGGCTAAAGCCAAAGAGTTGCACAATGCGTTGGTAGAAGCTGCGGCAGAGAATGACGAGACTCTGATGGATAAGTATTTTGAGCAGGGCAAACTTACTGAAGATGAGATGCGTGAAGGTATCCGCAAAGGACTTGTTGACCGCAGCATCTTCCCTGTATTCTGTGTCAGTGCAAAAAAAGATATGGGTGTACGCCGTATGATGGAATTCCTTGGCAACGTATGTCCGTTTGTTGATGACATGCCAGCACCGGAGACAACTGAAGGTGTGACTGTAGAACCAAAATCAGACGGACCTCTAAGTGTCTTTGTCTTCAAAACTTCTGTAGAACCGCACATCGGCGAGGTTTCATATTTCAAAGTCATGAGCGGAACTCTTAAAGCCGGCGCTGACCTTGAAAACATGAACAGAGGAGGGAAAGAACGATTTGCTCAGATATTTACCGTTTCCGGACAATTACGCACTGCGGTCGATACTCTGGAAGCCGGAGATATTGGTGCATGCGTGAAACTGAAAGATGTCCGCACCGGCAATACACTAAATGAGAAGGGATGCGAATACATGTTCGACTTCATTAAATATCCGGCTCCCAAATTTATACGTGCTGTCAAACCCGTCACTGAGAGTGATGCCGAGAAACTCAGCGCTATCCTCACGAGAATGCATGAAGAAGACCCGACATGGGTAGTTGAACAATCGAAAGAACTTAAACAACTTCTTGTCAAGGGTCAGGGAGAATTCCATCTCCGCACGCTCAAATGGCGTATTGAGAACAACGAGAAATTACCCATCGAATTCTCAGAACAAAAAATCCCATATCGCGAAACTATCACAAAGGCAGCTCGCGCCGACTATCGCCATAAGAAACAGTCTGGTGGTTCAGGCCAGTTTGGCGAAGTACATCTTATTATAGAACCCTACACCGAAGGTATGCCTGAGCCTGATACATACCGTTTCAACAATCAGGAGTATAAACTCAACGTACGTGACAAACAGGAAATTCCTCTCGAATGGGGTGGCAAACTTGTAGTCTACAATTGCATCGTGGGTGGCGCTATCGACGCCCGCTTTATTCCGGCAATCGTGAAAGGCCTTATGGACCGAATGGAACAAGGTCCGCTGACCGGCTCTTACGCCCGCGACGTACGAGTAATGATTTATGACGGCAAGATGCATCCTGTTGATTCAAACGAAATTTCATTCCGTCTGGCCGCACGTAACGCATTCTCTGAAGCGTTCCGCAATGCCAATCCTAAGATTCTCGAGCCAATCTACGACCTGGAAGTACTCACACCTGCAGACAGCATGGGCGATGTAATGAGTGACCTTCAGGGACGCAGAGCCATGATTATGGGCATGTCCAGCGACAACGGTATAGAGAAACTGAATGTCAAAGCACCGCTTAAAGAAATGGCTTCATATTCTACTGCACTCAGTTCCCTGACAGGAGGACGCAGTTCTTTCTCAATGCAATTTGCATCGTATGAACTTGTACCGTCTGATGTACAGGAAAAACTGCTTAAGGAATACGCAGAACAGGAGACAGAAGACTAATTGTCACAATTATCATAACACAAATCAGGCCGGAGTAACCATAATGGGACTCCGGCCTGTTGTATAAGTTAAAGGAATATTAAATCAAGTCATCATAATCTTTTCAAACCTGATATGGCCTCTTTAGGGTCGGGAGCTGTAAACACATAATTTCCAGCAACGACAGCATCCGCACCGGCCTCGGCCACCAGAGGGGCGGTAGTGGCATTAATACCACCATCGATTTCAATGAGAGGACGGCTGTCTTCAGGCAAAGTATCAATCATTGCGCGCAATTCGCAGGTCTTTTTAATAGTATGATTGATGAACTTCTGACCACCGAATCCCGGATTTACAGACATCAACAGAATCATGTCGACATCTTCAATAATATCCGTGAGCATAGATACAGGTGTGGCTGGATTAAGAGTGACTGCCGCTTTCATGCCGGCTGCCTTAATCTGAGAAACAGCACTGTGGAGGTGTCTGCACGCTTCAAGATGAATATTCATGATAGCAGCCCCGGTATCCCGGACACGGGTAATCCACTTCTCCGGTTCAACAATCATTAGATGCACATCAAGCGGCTTATGACATATTGGTTGAATTGCTTTAAGCACAGGAAAACCAAAGGATATATTCGGTACAAACACACCGTCCATTACGTCAATATGCAGCCAATCGGCGTCAGAGGAGTTAATCATTTCTACATCTCTTCCGAGGTTTTTGAAGTCGGCAGAGAGCAAAGAGGGTGATACAATCATTATGAGTGCAAATATATATTATTAGTTGGTATTTTATTTTGCAGGCTTACGGCGGAAAGCATTCCAAAGAATAAACAGGACACATACGAGGGCTATGCCATAACCTATGTATGTGAGATATGAGTTATATTTCTCTATCAAATTGAATAGTTCATTTTCAGACAGACTCCATGTAGACAACCACCATCCAAGTCCTCCCAAAGCTATATTCCAGACCAATGCTCCCAGAACAGTAAATGCCGAGAAAGTAATTATGTTCATTCTCGCCAAGCCGGCCGGAATAGATATCAGTTGACGTATGCCTGGAATGAGGCGACCTATAAATGTTGATACTGCGCCATGCTTGTCGAAATACTGTTCTGCCCTGTTCACTTTTGCCCTGTCAATCAGACATGCATGACCGAACCGGCTGTCGGCAAAACGGTATACTATTGGACGTCCAATCCACAATGAAAGATAATAATTGATGTATGCTCCAACTAATGCGCCTGCCGTGGCCACTATCACAACCATATAAGGATTCATCTGCTCTCCCACCCCAATGTTTGTGCATGCAAGATATACGGCAGGAGGCACGATTACTTCCGACGGAAATGGTATGAACGAACTCTCTACAACCATAAAAAGAAAGACGAACAAATAATTGGCATGGCCTATGAACCAATGGAAGAAATCGGAGGCATCAAAAATTGCCAGCAGTATAAGGTCAAGCATAGAAAGCTATTTAACGGAGTTTCAAAATTCAGCGCAAATGTACTAAAATAATTTGAAACGCTGAGGCCTCATAATACCCCGGCCTGTCGGAACATAATGCCGTAATATTCGGCCTTTTTAGCAAGAGGTAGTGGGTATGCCCTACTCGTTGACGGCATACGCCATATATCTAATCCGTTAGCGGAAGTCACCATGCAACCCATTTTAGGTATATCACTGTCAGTCAACGAGGCAATGACACCTGCAGCCTTCTCACCGGTGGTAGCGACAATATGACACATAGGCATTTCATTCAGCAATGAATCGAGAGCCACCGGTTCAACAATCTCAAGATACTTGTCGGATGCATTACCTTTTAGCCTACGAACGGCTCGGCCGGTATCGTTGAGAGCAATTCCCTTTTCCGACAGCAGACTCTTTATCTTGTCGAGCCTGAATTGTTTTGCTTCGGTATCATACAACGCATACTTGTCGCCATAAAACAATAATCCCATCATAAACCAGAAATCATTAGTACGGTTAGGATAATAGAAATCCATACTCCAACGATGCTGACCTGGAGGGAATGTCCCCATAATCAGAATCTTCGCATTCTCCGGTATAAATGGCGGCCACGGATGACGCTCAATCAGAACTTCATTATTTCCCATTTCAAAATTGAATTATTATAGTGCTTAAACAATCTAACATGATTAAATGTTAAATTTTTATAACGAATTAACCTATTTTATCATAACCTGTAATGAGCAAAATACGCTTCTTCCATATGGCGATTGCCATAGTGAGTACACTGGGAGGATATTCTCAACATACACAAAGTTTAGTCGAAGACCATGTCGACTCCCTGATGAAAAGTCATAAGATAGTCTATATTGACGGGAAACCGGCTGACATCAGGACTCAGAGTTATGTCGATTCAGTACGCAATGTAATTTCGGCCTTCTATTACGACCAATTCCGCCACTTCTCCGACCCCTCAGCTCCTTACTTCCTGTTCATGAGCAAAGATGCACAATTGGCAATGGGCATCGGTGGTGCAGTACGTATGAGGGCATATTATGATTGGGGAGGAGCGATGCCTGCGTCAGGATTTATTCCCTATCTGATACCGATGCATCCAGACCCTGCGTCAATGAGACATTTTAATACCACTCCGTCAGGTACATGTCTTTTCTTCAAAGTTCTGGGAAGGAATAAAGCTCTTGGCGAATACCAGCTGTATATTCAGGCTGATTTTACCGGTTATCAGTCACGCGATTTCAAATTAAAAAAGGCCTATGCTGTAATTAATGACTTCACGGTCGGTTATGCCTCGTCCACCTTTTCCGACCCCGCAGCCATCCCCCCGACGGTTGATGCTCAAGGACCGACAAACAAAATCAGTCCGTCAGCCGTATTACTCAGGTATATGCATACTTTCAAAAAGCATTGGGTGATTGCTGCCTCTGCAGAAACACCTGAACATTCATTAGGCATAGACGACAAATTGAACAAAAAAGTTGACAACTGGATGCCCGACTGGGCTGCATTCGGTCAATATCAATGGGGACGCGACCAACATGTCAGACTCAGTGCCATAGTACGCACACTCTCATATCGTGATATTATGGCTGAAAAGAACTTCAATCTGGCGGGCTGGGGACTCCAACTCAGCACCATATCGCATCCTGCAAGCTTTCTTACACTCTACGGTTCAGTCAATTATGGTGCGGGGTATGCAGGGATGGGTGGCGACCTTATGATTGGCAGCTATGACCTCGTTACCAATCCCGACAAAGAGGGTCGAATGTACGCGCCCGCATCATTCGGTTGGTGTGTAGGTGTGCAATATAACATACGTCATAATCTTTTCGTGTCGGCCAATGCAAGTCAGACTCGCTATTTACCGTCACACGCCGTGACTCCCGACCTATATAAGTACGGAATAGCCACGGCGATAAATGTATTCTGGAATATGACTCCGCGAATGCAGGTAGGCGGAGAATTCGATTTCGGCCTACGAAAGAATTTCAGCGGAGAACATCGTAACGCAAAGCGTGCCGGCGTAATGTGTATGTTCTCATTTTAAGACCTCTGCTGCAATTTTTGCGGCAAGTTCCTGTATTGCCGACATAGTATCAGCCGACATGGATTGTTTCATTTCAGCCGATGCAGTAACCGGCCAGCACAGTTTTTCAGCATATTCTCCAAGTTTCTTCAGCACAATGCCAGGAGCCCACGTATATGAACCAAAAACGCCCAATGTACGTCCTTTGACTTCCCTGATTAATAGGGCTTTCATCAGTGCCTCTACAGGAGGATATAAATCCATTGAATATGTCGGAGAGGCAACAACCAGCCCATTAAATTTGAATATATCCGACAAGACATAAGACAAATTTGATGAAGACAGGTCATGGAGTCGGACTTCTTTCACTCCATTGTCGGCCAGTGCCGAAGCAATTGCATTGGCAGCTTCCGCAGTATTTCCATACATCGAGCCAAAAGCTACCACAACGCCGGGCTCTGCCTCATAGCGCGACAGTCTGTCATATACTTCGACCACACGTCCTATCTCACGCTCCCATACAGGCCCATGGGTAGTACACACTCGTGAGAGCTTTACTCCTGAATTCTTCACCTTATCAAGAGCACGCTGCACAAATCTGCCATATTTCCCGACAATATTCGAATAGTATCTGTACATTTCGTCGATATAATAATCGAGGTCTATACAACAGTCGGTGATTTGTCCGTTGATAGCTCCAAACGTACCAAAAGCATCACCGGAAAACAAGGTATGTTCTTCCTCGTGGTATGTCATCATTGTCTCAGGCCAATGCACCATCGGTGTCAGGAAAAAACGCAGATTGGTTGAGCCGAGAGGTAGAACGTCTCCGTCGGCCACAATAATTATGCGCGACATGTCAACAGAACGATAAAATCCCTTTATCATCTCGGCAGTCTGCTTATTTCCTACTACTTTCAGATTGGGGAATACATCCATCAAGACCGGTATAGACCCTGAGTGGTCGGGCTCCATATGATTGATAATCAAATATTCGGGTGCACGTCCGCCGAGAACATTATTCATATTGTCAATCATTTCCTGACAGAAGCCTATTTCCACCGCATCAATGATAGCCGGTTTTTTGTCATCAATGAGATAAGAGTTGTATGTCACACCCTTCGGGATAGGCCAGAGACCTTCAAAACGATGAGTACGTCGGTCATTAACCCCGAGGTAATAAATATGTTCTGATAGTTTTCGTATGTTCATCACCGGTGATTATTTTATTTATGTCGCGAAATTAATGATTTTTTTCAACTCATTAATCACTGTTAATTTTTTATTTAAGAAGACTAAACTATTGTTAAACCATACAATCAGATATATTGTTAATAAAATATAATCATACGCGTATCCTGAATATGCTGACATAGCAATAATAACCGACTGCAATGAAGAAATCCACAATATGGCTTCTGACCATCGTAATGGCTCTGACTTTCGGAGGTCTTCTGTATTTTCAAATCATGTATCTCGAAAACATGGTTAAAATGCGGAAGGCACAGTTCACCGAAGGAGTCAAACGTTCGCTTTATGAAACAGCCGGATTTCTTGAGAAGCAGGAAACGATACGCTTTCTTGAAGAAGACGCCAGTATAATTGAGAACTCGATATATGATGAATATGCCGATGTCACATCTGCCGACGGCAGCAACTTCAATTACAACGTCGAACCGGCATCGTTCAGCTCACCGGTCGAGGGTGTGGGCAAAAGATACAAATCAATTCAGGAAGTCATACTTAGCCAGTATCTGTATCAGAAAGGCTTGCTCAATGAAGTCATTCTGAACATACTCTCGGAAGGAGGGAACAATCCTGCCATAGAACGCGCCGACTCAGTTGCCGTCAAGAACCACCTTTCGGCAGAATTGGCAAACAACGGCATAAATCTTCCATTTGAATTTTCTGTTGACGACGCAGAAGGAACAACCCTGTACTCATGCCCCGAAAGTTTCACACCGGACAATGAGGCATTCTCTCAGGTACTTTTCCCAAACACTCCGACACATTATTTTCTGAAAGTCTACTTTCCATCTCAGAATGACTATATATTCAAATCCGTACGTTTCATCATCCCTACCCTCGCGCTAACAGTAATACTGCTTGTGATTTTCATCTACATTATCTGTCTTGCGTTCCGGCAGAAAAAGCTTACGGAGATGAAAACCGACTTTATCAACAACATGACGCATGAACTTAAGACTCCCATATCGACCATTTCTCTGGCCGCTCAGATGCTGAATGATGAATCGGTGCGCAAATCACCCACAATGCTCAGCCATGTTGCCAGGGCAATCACCGAAGAGTCGAAACGACTGCGTTTTCAGGTCGAAACCGTGCTGCAGATGTCTATGTTCGACAATGCCCAGTTCTCTTTCCGGATAACTACTGTCGATGCCAATGAAGTCATTGCCAACGTGGTGAACAACTTCAAAATCAAAGTTGAAAAATTCGGAGGAAGCCTTAAGACTGAGTTGAAGGCCGAATACCCGTTCGTTGAAGTGGATAACATCCATTTCACAAACCTTATAAACAACCTTCTTGACAATGCTGTAAAATACCGGCGTGAAGATGTCAGCCCGGAACTGACAGTCACCACCTATAACCTTTCCGACAGGAAGTTGTGTATCAAAGTGTCTGACAATGGCATCGGCATAAAGCGCGATGACCAGAAACGCATTTTTGACAAATTCTTCAGGGTCAATACAGGCAATCGCCACGACGTCCGTGGGTTCGGACTGGGTCTGGCCTACGTCAAGAAAATGGTCGAGGCATTCGAAGGTTCAATCTCCGTCGAAAGCGAACCGGGCAAAGGCACTACCTTCACCATAGTTATGCCTGTAACTCCCGAACTTGACGACGACGAAAATATAGAAATAAACTAAAATATATAATACAATGGAAGACAAACTGAAAATCTTGCTTTGCGAGGACGATGAAAATCTGGGCATGTTGCTCAGGGAGTTCCTCCAGGCCAAAGGTTTTAGCGTAGACCTTTATCCTGACGGTGAGAAAGGATATAAAGCGTTTCTGAAAGGCAAATACGACCTCTGTGTCCTTGATGTCATGATGCCAAAAAAAGACGGCTTCACTCTGGCTCAGGAGATTCGTAATGTTAATGCGGAAGTACCTATCATCTTCCTCACGGCCAAAGCTCTGAAAGAAGATGTACTTGAAGGGTTCAAACTCGGGGCGGACGACTACATCACCAAACCGTTCTCTATGGAAGAACTTGTATTCCGTATCGGAGCTATTCTTCGGCGTGTCAAGGGTAAGAAAGAGAAAGATGTCACTATGTACAAAATTGGCAAATTCACTTTCGACACCCAGAAACAAGTGCTTATTTATGGCGACAAGACTCAGAAGCTGACAACAAAAGAGTCCGAATTGCTCGCTCTGCTCTGTGCGCATGCCAATGATGTTCTCGAGCGCAATTTTGCTTTGAAATCAATTTGGATTGACGATAATTATTTCAATGCAAGAAGCATGGACGTCTACATCACCAAATTGCGTAAGCACCTTAAAGATGACCCGTCAATCGAAATCATCAACATTCACGGCAAAGGGTATAAACTCATTGCCCCCGACCCTCAGGGAGAATAAACCCGATTCAGTTTTCTAATATGAATGCGGCGAAGATGAGCATGAGCTCGGTCTTCGCCGCAAACAGTTATGGAAATTATTACAGAGTCCTGATTACTTCACAAACACTTTCTGTCCTCCGATAATGTACAGACCCGGAGAGAGTGCTTTGATGTCTTCGCTTGTTGCATTGCGTTTCACAAGAATACCCTGAGTAGTATATACATCGCTGCCTTCATAATCAGAATAAACAGCGCCGATGCCTGCCGTGTTGGATAGCTTGACACTTACCGGCTCGAAGTTCAGCATACCGGTTTCTGCATTGGAGGCATAGATATTGCTGATATGCGCATACTTCTCGATAAACGAGCCCTCGCTTTCCAATTCAATCTCAAGCACCGGTGAGTTCTCGTCTATCTCGGCCAGCGACAGAGAATACAATGCCAGTCGTACACGGTTGTCATTATGACGTGCGAAACTTACTATGTGGTTCTTAATGCCGTCGGCAAGTCTGATATTCTTGATACTTACGCCCTCAGGCATTTCAATGTCAGCTTGCATAGCCGTGATGCCCTGTATGCTTCCGAGAGCAATAGTCATCGTATTGCTGTTGAGAAGGTCAACATCCTCTACATTCAGGCCATTTAAAGTCTGCATTGCGGCGTATGCCATCATTTCATTAGCAACCGAAGGTGCATTCAGGAAGATGTCTACAGTCAGTGAGATATCGACTATATTTACCAATCCATCCTGATTGACGTCAGCCTTTTCCTCGTCGAACGACTGTAGTTCTTTACCAAGAATATACTGAACATCGACCACGACATCCTCAATGTTGACAACTCCGTCATTATTTGAGTCGCCATAAAGGAAATCTGGGTTCGAAGGGTCATTTACTGTAATTTCAGCCGAGCCCTTAACATCTGTTCCGTCTGTAGCGGTTGCTGTGATAGTGACAGTTCCCTTAGCAACTGAAGTCACTACACCATTTTCATCTACAGTTGCTACGGCTTCATCAGAGCTTGACCAGGTCACGGCCTGAATTGCTCCGCCAGGTTCTACTGTAGCGGTCAGATTAAGAGTCTCCCCTACATTGACTATCGTATTTGCAGGCGAAACAGTTATGCTCTCAACCTCTACCACGAGAATTGAAGCCGTCCCTTCGACGTTTGTTCCGTCGGTCGCTTTAGCTGTGATTGTAACTGCTCCACCGGCAACGGGAGTGACAAGACCATTCTCATCTACCGTTGCAACTGCCTCATTTGAACTTGACCAGGTCACTTCTTTCGACACCGCATCATCATCAGGACTTACCGTAGCTGTCAGCTGCAGCTTTTCTCCACCTCTGCACAGAGTATCATATCCGGGAGTAACAGTAATGGCCGTCACACCTACTACACTGACATTTGCATGCGCAATAAATTCCGTTCCTTCGGTCGAAGTTACAATTACAGAGATTACGGTGTTTCCCAGCTTATGCGCCGTAACGACGCCATCGTCATCTACCGATGCAATTTCAGGATAATAGCTTGACCATTCAATTTTTTCAACCTCAGTATTTTCAGCTTCTGTCTCAACGTTCAGCGTAACGCTCTTATTGAGATTAAGAGATACTGTTTCAGGTGTCAACGTAACTTTGATTATGGGTTCGTCATACACATAAATATCTTCCCGGTCACGAGGATAAATCATATTTGGTATGAATGCAAGACCCGTCAAATCGCATGTGCCCTTCGGAACTGCAGTACCGACCAGCTCTGAATTGCTGAAGATTGATACAACATCTTCTTTTTCAGCATCGCCTTGTTTAAGACCAAAGCTGCTGTTGCTTCCGAACGTATCGTTATCCGGATTAATGAATGTTACATTTTTAATCGTCACCAATTCATAACGACCCCATGAGTCTGAGAGCGTTACCTCTTTCGGTTCAACAGTCTCATTACCGGTTATATTGAGCATACCATCCGTTGCAGTAGTATTCGCTTGCAGCGTAAGCTGATTTCTTGCTATACCATTGAGGCTCGGTTTCAGAATCATATTGGTCACTCTGTCACCTATACTCATCAAACCGACCTGAGGATTAGCAACATACACCTGATAGCCCACATTAGCCTGTCGCGCAGTATTAAGTGTCTGAATGTAAATATATCCGTTTGATTTATCTACGTATGTCACGACTGCTTCTCCCGTAAAATGATAATATAATGCCTCGTCAGTAATTTCCGTAAGGTCACTTATTTCAATCGGCATTTCGAGCGACCCGGGCTTCACGAAATTGCCCGAAAATTCTATGGAAACAGGGTCTGCGCCCTCGCTCTTCAGAACAACCTTATATGTTGCATTGCCTGAAGCTACGGGATTGATTGTAAATGTAACTTCGCAACCCTCTTCCGACATTGCTTCGTCCTTTGAAATGACCGACTTGTCGGCAGTCACATATTCCGGGAAAACAATAGTGATGTCTTCTGCCAGGTCTGCACCCTTCACATTTATGGTTTTGATAGCAGGAGCTTCAACTGTACCCAAGTCAATAGTACCGGCAGGGTCAGTTGTGATTACCGGAGTCAGAAGCGGTACTATATCATCTGCCGTGCGCGGGAGAACACCGTATGAATAAAGGCGTATACCCGTCAAATCAAACTTACCGGCAGGTGCTGTGGTATTGTCTACATCTGTTCCTGCAAAAGCACCGAGAACCATATCGGTAGTACCCGAATCATTTTTCAATGGCAGATATTTGCTCGAGGTTGATGATTGAATAAAGTAATTAGTACCCTCTACCTTAGCACCCTCAATCTTCACAAGCATATTGCGGGTATTAGTGAAATCTTCCTCATTACCGAGAGTTATAATCTTAGGCTCAACAGGATTTCCCTCCGACAAAACATCAAATGCACTGTCTGCATTGAGATACATTGTCTTTGATGTCGTATTGTAGATTTGAGCTACAAAATTTGAAATAACATCGCCGACTTTTACCTTGGAATAATCAAAATTTGATACATAATTCATATAAAGACGACATGCAATATCACCATCCTGGATGAAAATACTCTGGCTTTTAGCGTCAACGAACGTCACGAGAGCATTACCGATATATCGAACATCACTATATAGTGTCGCATTCATGCAACCTGCAAGAGTATTATATGTCGGCATGACAGTGATTTTCCCAGAGAATACAAGCGTAACAGGGAGAGCACTTTGACTGTTAAACTCAACTTCATACCGCGCCATGTTGTTGGAACTTGGAGGATTGATAGTAAATACGACCTCACAGCCGGCTTCTGCATCTTCCTTTGAAATGGACTCCGGTACTGCAGTAACATACTGCGGACAGGTAATAGTTATATCGTCACTAAGATTAGAACCGTTCACCTTCACCTTATGTACTACCGGAGCATCTCCCAACGTTAACGGACCGGCCGGGTCAATTGTGATGGCAGGGGTGGGTCCGGAAAATGCATCATCTACATAAATATAAACGATTCTTCCTGTTTTGAAGGTACCTCCAGCTGTGTTAGTAACTGTAACAACTTGTGAATTTCCTGTCCATATTGCAACGTCATTTTCACCTGATAGGACATTACCATCCTGGTCTGTCATATAAGATGCAAGCGTGTCATACAATGAACTGTCTGAATTAGTTCCGAAAGTAATCTTAGTGATTGTTTTTCCTTCCGGCACACTGAACTGAAGTCCACACCCTTCAGGGACTGAAAGCATTCTACTCTCATAGGTAAAAGCCGTTACACCGCCGCTAAAAATAGGTGTAATTGTCACATCTAATGTAGTTGTTTTCACTGACCCGGTCATATTTCCTGAGAATACATAAGAAACTGAGTCGGCTCTTGATGACAACCCAAGTAAAAACATTGCAGCGACTAAGAGTAATAGTTTCCTCATACGGAATACGTTTTTTATATTGATAAATGGATTAATTCGTAAAATTTTGGTTAAGGTACGGCGAATTATTCATATAAGCAAATTTTTCTTAAAAATTTTTATTTTTCACAAAAAACCGTAGGGTCGCACGGCGCGTGCAACCGACACCACGGATGGTTTTCGTGATGTAATGTACGGCGCGTAAACCGACGTGGTTCGGCATCGCGGAGCGATGCGCATATCGTTAACCCCGGGGGCTTGCTCCCGGGGTACGGCATACATCCGCACACCGACCCCGGAGCGGGTCGAACACTCGCAGTAGTACAATCCCACCGGGGTTGAGTGATTCTATCATGCTACCACCCCTGGCGATGAACGCCAGGGGTTAACAATATGTCCGGCACTCTGTGCCGCGCATCCATTAACGTAGGGTCGCACGGCGCGTGCAACTGCCCCGAGGATACAAATAAGGCGGCGAGGGAGTGCCTCACCGCCTTGAACAGAGATTATGGTTTGTTATTATTTGATAACAACTTTCTGGCCGCCGATGATGTAGATACCCGGTTCGAGAGTCTTAACATCCTCAGCTGTTGCATTGCGCTTCACGAGCATACCCTGCATGTTGTAGATATTCTTATCGCGGGCGTCTGCCAAGATTGCACCTATGCCTGAAACATTTGTCAGCTTAACATTTACTGACTCAAAGTTGATGAGTTCAGACTCTACGGTAGATGCAAATACATTGCTGATTTGTGCAAACTTCTCTTCGAAGTAATTGTCACTTTCAAGCTCAACCTCGAGTACAGCTGAATTTTCTTCAACCTCTGCAAGTGAGAGTGAGTACATTGCCAGACGTACACGGTCTTCGCCATGACGCTTGAAGCTTACTACGTGATTCTTCAGACCGCCGGCAACTGTAATGTTCTTAACTCGAACACCTTCGGGCATTGTAAGGTCAGCCTGCATAGCTGAGATGCCGGCTACACTACCGAGTGCGATTGTCATTACTTTGCTCTTCTCGAAATTAACCTCCTCAACATTCAGACCGCTTACGTTCTGCTGTGATGCGAAGGCCATCATTTCGTTAGCGTTAGTTGTATCGTCGAGAACGATATCAACAGTCAGTGCTACGTCGACTACGTTTACAAATTCGTCATCGTTAACGTCGGCATTGTCAAAGAAGAACTCTTGGTCTGCAGGCCATGTACCGATAATATACTGTACTTCACCTGTTACGTCCTGGATGTCAACTACACCATTACCGTTGGCGTCACCTAAGAGCTCAGATTTGCGTACGGTCAATTTCATTGTAGCCTCAAGACCTGATGCCTCGTTGCTTACTGTGATAGTTGCCTCTCCGGCAGCTACTGCATGAAGTACACCGTTTTCAATTGTAGCTACTTCCTCGTTGTCTGATTCAAATACGAGAGTTGCATCATCAGGTGTTTCGGGAGAATAATTAACGGCATCGTTCAGAATCATTTCGCCACCTACGTTCATGGTCACTTCGGCTGCATTGAATGCAAGTGTCTGCATGTAGTTAGTTACTGTGATGTTGATTGAGCCTTTAACTTCTGAACCGTCTTTCGCTGTTGCTGTGATAGTAACCTCACCCTTAGCCTTAGGTGTTACTGTCACCTTATAAGCGTCTACAGTTGTAAATTCTACTGCATCTGCAGGTTCGCATGACCATACTACGCTTGCATCAACCATACCGCCTTCGAATGTATCATCTTCATCAGATAAGATTGTAACGTCGGCTGTAAGTTCGAGTGTCTTACCAAGGTTAACGGTTGTTTCGTCTGCCTTAACTTCGATGGCTGTCACACCGTCAACATAGATAGTCTTAGTAGCTGTCACACCTGAACCGTCAGTAGCGGTTGCTGTGATAGTAACCTTACCTACCTTGTCAGCTGTCAATGTCACACTGCCGTCTTCGTTGTTTACAACAGTTACTGCATCTGCAGGTTCTACTGTCCATTCTACCGGAGCAGCACCTGCGGGTTCAGATGTAGCCTTCAATGTTACAGACTCGCCGATGAGGAGAGCACCCTCTTCACCTGCGCCAAGTTCGATTGTGATGCCTGTAGTCACGCCTACAGTGATTGTAGCTGTAGCTTTGTACTTCGCGTCGGCAACAGAAGTTGCTGTGATAGTTACTTCACCTTCAGCCTTCGGAGTAACGACACCGTTTTCGTCTACAGTTGCGATTGCTTCGTCAGAAGATTCCCATGTCACGTCAGTACTGAAGTCTGCACCTTCCGGATAAACTGCCACAGTTGCAGTCAGAGTGGTAGTAGCGCCACCTACACAGAGAGCGGCTGTTGCGGGAGTTACGGTTACGCTTTCGATACCTGCGATTGTCAGGGTAATGGTAGCCTTAACTGTATCGTCATCTTTAGCTGTTGCTGTGATTGTCACGTCGCCTGCCTTAACACCGGTCACTACACCGTTTTCGTCAACAGTTGCAACCTCTGCGTCAGAGCTTGTCCAGACAACCTCAACATTTGTCGGTTTTGATGATGAAGTCAGCTGCAGAGTTTCGCCTGCATTTATTGTGGTCTGGTCGTCAGGTGTGCTGATTTCCATTGATTCGGCAGCATGAACGGTGATTGTTGAATAACCGCTCTTCTGGTTGTTGACATCACTGCCTGCTGTTGCTGTGATTGTAGCTGTACCTACGCCAACAGGAGTTACGACTGCTTTACCGTCTTTCACTTCTACTTTGGCAACCTGGTCGTTAGATGTAAGCCATGTCACCTCAGTATTAATCTGAGCATCTTCAGGTGAAACACCTACTGTAGCTGTCAGCTCAACAGAGTCGCCACCTAAGTAGAGAGTTGATTCGTTAGGAGTAACGGTCACATTTGTAATGCCTACAACTGTCACATCCACTTCGGCCGATACTTCTGTACCGTCAAGAGCCACTACAGTCACCTTGATTGTAGATTTACCTGCACCTACAGAAGATACTATACCATTATATACTGTAGCTACCGATGTGTCAGAGCTTTCCCATTTGATTTCCTTCACCTGGTCGTCAGCACCTTCCGGCATTACGGTAGCGGTAAGCTTGATGTCCTTACCAAGCTCGACAGTGTTGTTCTCTGTGTCGGAAGTGATAGTCACTTTCTCAATCTTGACAAGCACTTTCGATTCGATAGTCACATCAGCAGGATAATAACCTTTCTTGGTAGCGAAAGTCATCACGGTTTTGCTGAGTGTGATGTCACCGCCATTGAAAGTATCGTCGGCAACGAGGTCGAGTGAAAGAACACCCTCGTCGTCAGTAAAGTTGTCATTATTGGCTGAATATACCACAACAGTGTATACACCTTCACCTGCTTTATAATTATAGCTTACGGTGTGGCTTGCCGAATTGGTCTTGACTCCGTCGTTAGCAATTGTGAGGCCGGCAGGAAGTTTGATGTCGGTCTGATAGCTGTTGAACTGCTTGGCGTTACTCAGCGAGAGAGAAAGAGTACCCTCCTTGCCGATAGCAAACGGAGCGCTTGCAAACGATTCGTTATACAGGTCTGCCCCGGCAGCATTAGTGTTAATCACTACGTCAGTAGCATCTTCAGATGCAATTGATATGGTAGGAGCATCAGTTGTTGCAGAAGGAGTAAATGTCAGTGTTACATCCGTACCTTCCATAGCTTGCTCAGCAGTCAGGGTTGCGGGCTTAACACTCAGCACTTTGGGGTTAGAACTTGTCAGAGTCACATCGCCTGTCAGGTTCTCACCTTTCACGAGTACGGTAGTCGTCCAAGTATTACAGTCAGCACTTCCGTTTGCATTGAAAGTGGTGTAAGCAGAAGTAGAGTTTGTGTAATATGCGTGAAGTGTAGGTTTTTTTACAACAGTTCCTTCACCATAAGTGATTTTCACACCACCAAACGTCAGTCTTTGAGCAGATGCAGATCCACCTCTCAGTGTTATAGACTTCACTGGTGTAGAACTCGTCCATATTCCTGTTGAAGCGTCAAATTCACCTGGTTCACCAGATTCAAGTCCAACCCCAGTTTTGGATGTATAGCTTAAAAGCTCTACTCTTGTAAATTCAATATCATCCCCTAATGAAATAGTAACTGATTGATAAGTAGTTTGCCCTGCCATAGCACCATTAAACTGGAAAACACCTGTAGTAGTATTAAATGCATAAGCCGCTTTAACAGTCGCGAGTTTAACAACAGGAGTAGTGTTGAACTCATAGGTTGTTGGAACAGTGGGCTTGGCTGAGATATATGCACCGGATGTAAGTGGTTGAGTAGCAAAATTTGCCACTTCCACTTCATCGGCAGAAGCAGTTAGGTTTGGCAAACTACCTATGAGTAGTGCCAACAGCATGAAATAGAGTTTTTTCATACGCTTTTTGTTTAGTTAATAATTTGGTTAGTTATTTTTTGTCTTTACATATTGTCCCGCTAATATACGGCTAATTATTTATTCCTGCAAATTTTTCTTAAAAAATCTGAAAAATTTTTGCAACTTTCACTCTCAGACGGAGATGCCACACGAACAAAACTTTTGAATACAAACCACCCCATACATCACCAAAAAGCATCTGTTGATGCGGCATCCCCGCACCTCCCGCCATTGCGGAATGACCGAATGCCGGACGCACGACCCATGCGTCCGCCGTGGTTCGGCATCGCGGAGCGATGCACATATCGTTAACCCCGGGGGCTTGCGCCCGGGGTACGGCATACATCCGCACACCGACCCCGGAGCGGGTCGAACACTCGCAGTAGTACAATCCCACCGGGGTTGAGTGATTCTATCATGCTACCACCCCTGGCGATGAACGCCAGGGGTTAACAATATGTCCGGCACTCTGTGCCGCGCATCCAAACGTAGGGACGCACGGTCGTGCGTCCGCCTTCAGCTGAAAAGATGACGGAAAAGCTCCTCCACCCTTCCGACTTCTACAATCTGTATTTTATATTTATCTCTCGCTCCCTTAAGATTGTGCGCAGGTATATATATGGTGGAAAATCCGAGTTTGTCTGCTTCGGCCACCCGCTGCTCAATTCGTGTCACAGTTCTTATTTCACCCGACAGACCGACCTCGCCGGCCATGGCTACACCCATGGGTATGGTCAAATCGAAATTGGAGGACATAACGGCTGCTATGACTGCCAAATCGAGTGCCGGGTCGGCAACTTTCAGTCCGCCCGCTATGTTGAGGAAGACGTCTTTCTGTGCCAGCCGGAATTTAGCTCTTTTCTCAAGAACGGCAAGCAGCATGTTAAGCCGGCGTTGGTCAAAACCGGTCACGGAACGTTGCGGCGTGCCGTATGCAGCCGAACTGACAAGACCCTGCACCTCGATGAGGAACGGACGCGCACCTTCGATAGTTACACCTATCGAAATGCCGGATGTCAGTTCATCGCGGTTATCCGAGAGAAGCATCTCCGAAGGGTTTTTCACTTCGCGCAGACCTTTCTGCACCATTTCGTATATGCCGATTTCCGATGTCGAACCGAAACGGTTCTTCATAGCACGCACAAGGCGGTAGAGATACTGGCGGTCGCCCTCAAACTGCAGCACGGTGTCGACTATATGTTCGAGCACTTTTGGTCCTGCAATCGTGCCTTCTTTGTTGATATGCCCGACAAGAATTACCGGAACTCCGGTTTCTTTGGCATAGCGGAGCAACGCAGCGGCACATTCACGCACCTGCGACACACTGCCCGCAGCCGATTCGAGTTCGGGCGTGGCCATTGTCTGTATGGAGTCAATGATTACAATCTCGGGAGCGACCTGTCGGAGGTGAGCGAAAATCTTCTCCATGGATGTCTCGCACAAGATATATAGATTTTCAGATATACGGCCTATGCGCTCCGCTCGCATCTTGATTTGCGCGGCACTCTCCTCGCCCGACACGTATAATACTCGCTTCGACCTGAGGCTCAGTACATTCTGCAGGATAAGCGTTGATTTGCCGATGCCGGGCTCACCACCGAGCAGCGTGATTGAACCGCAAGTCAGTCCACCACCGAGCACACGGTTCAGCTCGGAGCTCGGCAGGAGAATACGGTTCTCGCCTGCGGTCTGTATTTCAGACAGTTTCATGGGTGCGATGTCGGACGACAGGAATGTGCCGGCTACAGCTTTTTTTGTCTCCGGATATACTTTTTGCTCGACAAACGTATTCCATGCACCACACGACGGACATTTGCCCAGCCATTTACCTGATTCATAGCCGCATGAATTGCAGCACCATACGGTCTTAACTTTATTTGCCATAACGTTGTATCTCAATCAAAGCATCCTCCTTCTGAATTCTGCCAGAACAATAGATGTGGCAATTCCCACGTTCAACGACTCGCATGCCGGAGCATCGGGGGGATAAGACGGAATTTTCAGTCCGCAAGTTACAAGATGTCTCACTTCGGGCGAAATACCTCTCCCCTCGTTGCCCATTACTATAAGCCCTTTGCCGGACAACTCTGCGTTATAGATGTCATCTCCGTCGAGCAAAGTGGCGTATATTGGCAAACCCTCGTAGCGGGCGAGCAATGACGGTATATTGCGATAGATTACTTTCACTCTCGCCAAAGCTCCCATGGTGGCCTGCACGGCTTTAGGCGAGAAAATATCGGCGGTGCCTTCAGATGCGAATACATAGCGGATGCCGAACCAGTCGGCGGCCCGGACTATTGTGCCGAGATTGCCGGGGTTCTGCACGTCATCAAGCACGAGCGACAGGTTGTTCCGAACATACTCCTCATCTTCCTCATAATCAGGTATTCGACAAACGGCTATGACCTCGGGAGCGCTCTCCATGCGCGAGATACGGCTGAGCTGAGCCGGAGAAGCAGTCAGCACTTCTCCGTAGTTAAGCCGGTAATCGTCGGAAACAGAAGAGTCTACTATTAATGTCTCCACATCAAAAAAACGAGCGGTGTCGACCACACACTTTCGGCCGCATATCAGAAATAGCCCTTCCGCTTTCCTGTGCTTTCCCTGATTGAGGGCAGCAAAAGCCGATAGTTTTGAGCTTGATAATTTCACAACAAAAATATAGTTCAGACACCCAAAACTATAGCCGGGTCTATATTTAATTCTTTAGATATTCTACGTCCGACACGCATGGTCGGTTCTTTCTTTCCGGAAAGTAAATCACAAATTCGAGCGGGACTTACTCCTATTTTTTTGGCAAGAGCATCTTGCGTCAAACCCATTTCGTACATTCTTAATTTGAGAACATCAATGAGAGAAGGTGCAGATATAGGATAATTGACATCTTCGTACTCTTGCACAAGACTCGATATCAGATACAATTCAATACTGTTGGGGTCATCATCAGGAGTGTTATCATTGACTTTAGGGAGTAGTTCTTCAATACGCCCCATGGCCCAGTTGTACTGGCTTTCGTTTTCAATTTTTGTTTTTATTGTTCCCATAGTGTTCATAATTATATCATTGAAGCGTCTTTTATTTTGTCATATTCAGCGTGAGTTCCCACGAATCTTATAAAGACAAATTCATGCCGGAACTGTATTACAACAATCAAACGAAAATCATTTCCTTTAATATTAAAAATATAGTGTTGATTTCCTATACTATCCACCGAATTAAATGTTGCCTTTACATCTGCAAAACACTTCCAATGGCTTTTTCGAGTCTTTGTATACCACTCTTCGAGTGCTTCTTTTACTTTTGGATGTTTGAGATAATAATCGACGAGAGTCTTCTTTGCAACTACATTCATAAAGGAGATAATTATTAATAATGTGTAAATTTAGGACAAATTTGCGATGCGACAAAAAAAATCGCTAATTTTGTGAGAAATTGAAGATAGAGATAGATAAATATGAAATATATAGGCGCACATGTGAGCATAGCCGACGGAGTGGAAAATGCTCCCTTACGAGCTGAAGATATAGGAGCAAAAGCGTTTGCTCTCTTTACTAAGAATGCATCTCGCTGGAAAGGTAAACCCATTTCTGAAAAAAGTGCAGAGCTTTTCAAGGAACGATGTCTTGATTTAGGGTTCGCTCCGGAGGTGATATTACCTCACGACAGCTACCTTATCAACCTCGGTTCGCCCGACCCGGCAAAACTGGAACAATCAAGAGAAGCGTTTACTGATGAATTGAAGCGTTGCGGACAACTCGGACTGAAAATGCTCAATTTTCATCCCGGCTCGCATCTCAATGCCATACCGGTCGATGATTGTCTTGACTTGATTGCTGATTCTATCAACCGCTCGCTGGAGCAGACTGAGGGAGTGGCCGCTATAATCGAAAATACGGCCGGCCAGGGTTCTAATCTTGGTTTCGAGTTCAGCCAGATTGCACACATAATAGATAAGGTAGAAGACAAATCGCGCATCGGAGTATGTGTAGACACATGTCATGCTTTCAGCGCGGGGTATGATTTAGCCGACCCGGATAATTATTATGCTGTCTGGAAAGATTTCGATAGCATAATAGGGCGTCAGTACCTGAAAGCCATTCATCTGAACGACGATAAAAAAGCGCTCGGCTCGAAAGTGGACCGCCATGCATCCATAGGTCAGGGCACTCTCGGCGAGGAATTCTTCGTGCGTTTCATGAACGACCCACGCTTCGACAATATGCCGGTCATTCTCGAAACGCCCGACGACAGTATCTGGGCTCAAGAAATCAAATGGCTTTATTCCTTGATTAAATAATGTAGGGACGCACGGCTCGTGCGTCCGATAAAAGAAAATAAACGAATATGAAAACCAAACCCGATTTAGGCTTCTGGAAGTTGTGGAACTTGAGTTTCGGCTTCTTCGGAGTACAGATTGCCTACGCACTGCAGAGCGCTAACGTATCACGAATATTCGCGACCATTGGCGCTGACCCCCACGACCTCAGTTACTTCTGGATTTTACCTCCGCTCATGGGTCTGCTCGTACAACCCATCGTCGGTACTCTCAGCGACAAGACCTGGACTCGTTTCGGCCGTCGACTGCCCTATCTGATTATAGGTGCTGTTATAGCCGTGCTCGTCATGTGTCTCCTTCCTAATGCCGGCAGCTTCGGACTCTCAATTTCGAGCGCAATCCTTATGGGTCTGATTGCTCTTATGTTGCTCGACACATCAATCAATATGGCAATGCAGCCATTCAAGATGCTCGTGGGCGATATGGTCAACGAAAAGCAGAAAGGTCTTGCTTATTCAATACAGAGTTTTCTATGCAATGCGGGCAGCATCGTAGGTTTCATCTTTCCGTTCGTGCTTGCGTGGGCCGGAATACAGAAGACAGCCCCTCTCGGCGTTGTACCGGAAACTGTGGTATATTCCTTCTACATAGGCGCCGGCATTCTGTTGGTGTGTACACTCTATTCACTCGTAAAAATCAAAGAGTGGCCGCCGGAAGTATACGCTCAATATAATGGCTCGGCCGATAATGAAGGAAAAAAGGAGAAAACCAATCTTTTCAAACTTCTTGTTAAAGCGCCACAGGCATTCTGGACTGTCAGCCTCGTGCAGTTTTTCTGCTGGTTTGCCTTCCTCTTCATGTGGACATATACCACGGCCACTGTAGCTAAAAATGCATTTGATACTCCGACAATCGAACGCATAACCGGCATTTCAGACGGTTCGCAGACTTTCTCAGACAAATATCTTCTGATTAACGATACCGTAACTATTGTAGACAACGGCAGTGCCCTCGTAAGCGGCTACGAAATAGGCGGGGTTTTCTATCCTGCCAAAGACATAGTAGTCAATCACACTGATACGCTTGTGGCCGACCACCACATCGTAAACTCATCGGCTGGCCAGCCGGCGGCATTCTTCAATAAGCCGATAGCTCAGCCCATGGATGTGCTCACAATCGACGGTAAAGATATGACAGCAGGAGCTCCGGTCTTCATCAAGGACTATCTCTCTCAGCTGAAAGGCGGATTCACACTCACTTCAGCACCTATCATAGCACGCGACAAGAAAACTGGTGCAACCATTGTGGAAGATGCCACCAATCATGACATTCCGGATGCCAATATGTGTTCATACACCACTAAAATCGACCTCAATACCGCCTCGCCGCAATATAACGAGGCCGGCGACTGGGTAGGCATTTTATTTGCAGTACAGGCAATCGGCTCCGTGATATGGGCTGTTCTGCTACCGCGTTTCCGCAGCCGTAAGTTCTCCTACTCGCTCAGCCTTGTATTGGGAGGCATAGGTTTCATTCTTTCCGGTCTGCTCACCAATCAGTATCTACTTTTCATACCTTTCGTTCTGATTGGTTGTGCATGGGCCGCTATGCTGGCATGGCCGTTCACAATTCTCACCAATTCATTGAAAGGCGGCAATATAGGGGCGTATCTCGGCCTATTCAACTGCTCAATCACCATACCCCAGATAGTAGCGGCAGTTGCCGGAGGATGGATACTTTCTCTTTTCAGCACGCCCGGGCAACTCGCACCTCAATATATAATGATGATTATCGCAGGTATTTCCTTGATTATCGGCGCATGCTGCGTGTCGGTAATCCGGGAAAACAAGGACACTCAATCCGGCGATAAAGAACAGCTGAAAGAGGCTGAGGCATTTACTGAAACACAACTCCCCGATTAATATCAATTATTATGACACGCTTAGCCATTGTGCTGCCATGCTATAACGAGGAAGAAGCTCTACCCATAAGTCTGCCCAGACTTATGGGCGTCCTAAACACTATGATTGGTCGAGGACTCGTCTCTGACAACAGCTATATATTCTGCGTCGATGACGGAAGCAAAGACCGAACGTGGGCGGAAATAAGCCGTTGGCATAAGGAAAACCCCGAGTCGATAAAAGGCCTCACACTCACACATAATGCCGGTCATCAATATGCACTGCTTTCAGGGCTTATGGCCGTTATGGACAATTGTGATGCCGCTGTATCAATAGATGCTGATTTGCAGGATGACCCCGATGCCATAATCAAAATGGTCGAGAAATTTCACGAAGGATGCGAGATAGTATATGGTGTCCGGGACTCAAGAGATACAGATACATGGTTCAAAAGAAATTCTGCAAGAGCATTCTACAGATTTCAGGAATCTATGGGACTCGAGACCGTCTACGACCATGCCGACTACCGCCTTATGAGCGCCCGAGCCCTTAAAATCCTCAGCAGATATAAGGAATCTAATCTTTTCCTTCGGGGAATAGTCCCCAAAATCGGACTGAAGACAGCTATTGTCAGGTATAACCGTGCGATAAGATGTGCCGGTGAGTCTAAATATCCGTTGAAGAAAATGCTCTCATTCTCTATTGACGGTATCACGTCTTTCTCGGCCAAACCGATACGTTCCATTTTCTTTTTGGGAGTCACAATGCTTGTATTCGACCTCCTTGTAGCTGTCTATGTCCTTATATCTTACATGTCCGGCCACATCGTCTCCGGCTGGAGTTCGCTTATGCTCTCTATATGGTTCGTAGGCAGCTTGACATTGATTTCTATTGGCATAGTGGGAGAATATATCGGAAAAATATTCATCGAGGTCAAAGGACGCCCGCGTTTCAATGTTAAAGAAGAACTCTGGTAACGACATATTTATATTTATAATTAAGGGGGCAAACCGAAATGGAATGCCCCCTGTTTTTTATATATGGTCGTTCTGTGATTAACCGCAATGCCAGAACTTACGTACGAGTTCAAGCATCTCTTTATCGCCGAGACGCTGACGGAGGTCCTGGTCCTCGAACTTCTCGAGAGAGTTGATGATACCGTCAATCATGTCTGCCGAGAATACGTCGTACTTCTCAAATACGCCGCGCATTTCGTTGAGAGCCTTGGCGGAAGCTACGCAGCTGTCGGGCAGAGATTTCAGCTTAGCAAGTTTCTCCTTGTTCTCGTCGCTATGGATGTTTACGCTCACGTAAAGTTCCTCTGCACGTTTCAGCGAGTCGGGATTTTCGAAGCCCTCGCGAGCAGCTGTAACCATACCGGCAAGCAGCTGATAGATGTCGGCCGAGCAGTCTGAGCTACGAAGCTCGACAGTCTGCTTTTCGGGAATTACGGTGCTCGGTGTCTCGAGTGGGTTTGCCTGAGAGCACATATCGTGTTCGCCGGTCCAGCCGAGGGGTACGCGGACAAGTACTGAACGGTTGCGGTCACCCCAGCAAACAGATGTGGGAGCTTCCTGGTGCGGAACAAGACGGAAGTAGCTTGTCGGAATCTTGTTGCCGAATGCGGTGATAGCCGGTGCATACTCAAGAATACCTACGATAGCTTTCTTAGCGTCATCGCTCAGTTTGCCCTCGGCATTGGTCATTACGTTGTGGTCACCCTTCATGAGTTTGAAGTGGATGTGCAGACCAGAACCGGCTTTGCCTGTGGTAATCTTGGGAGCGAATGTAACGTCGTAGCCCATTTCGCGGCCGAGCGTACGTATAATCCATTTTGCAATCATCAACTGGTCGGCAGCATCTTCTGCACGCACTGGGAGGAATTCTATCTCGTTCTGCTCGTATGTTTTACCGTCAAGCGTGAAATTACCGACCTCGCTGTGTCCGTACTTAATCTGACCGCCGGCCTCGGCAATCATCTGCATGCAACGTGTGCGGAAGTTGTTGAATTTTGCAAACGGTGATGATTCGTGGTAACCGCGCTGGTCGGTAGCGGCAAACATATTCTCGTCGTCGGAGATGACATAGTATTCAAGCTCGCCCATGGCGTAGAACTCGAGACCGGTGACATCGCGGAACGACTGACATGCCTTGCGGAGTGTCTGTTCAGGCGAAGTCTTAAGAGGATTACCCTCTTTGTCGAAATATGATGCGAGCATTGTCAGAGTAGGAATCTCTGCAAAGGGGTCAACAAACGCTGTAGAATAACGTGGAACTACATAGAGGTCGCTGTTGCCGGCTTCGATGAAGGGGAAGAGGCTCGAACCGTCGACACGCTCGCCGAACGTAAGGATTGTTTCCAGATACTCCTCTGAGTTGATTACAAAATTGAGAGTCTTCAGACGGCGGTCATCTGCAGGATACATGAAGTTGACCATCTGGATTTCATTCTCACGGATGAAGCGGACAATGTCTGCGCGTGTGAAATCTTTCGGTTCCTTGTGGAGGAACTTCACCACCGGATTCGGTGACATTTCAATCTTCGGATTCATAAGTTTAATGATATTAGATAAAAAAGTTAGTATTGGTTTTTAAGTTTATATTATCCCGTTAAGCATGGCATAAAGCGAAAGTCCGCTTACACTGCGTATTCCAAGCTTCTGGGTAATATTCTTTCTGTGAGTTATGACTGTATTGGTCGATATGCATAGTGTATCGGCAATCTCTTTATGACTCTTGCCTCTGGCAAGCTCTCTCAAAACTTCCGTTTCTCGTGAGGACAATGCTCCGTGCATGTCTGCATCAGCCCGTGCCAACAGGAATTTGGAGAGAGTGTGTTCTATGACATCGACCGGCTCGTCAGAGAAAATAATCTGGCCACCGGTATCAACAGTCGTCGAGTGCATATTGCTCATTATCAATATGCGGTCACGCCGAGGCATAAAATAGTCAGGACGCGAGATAAAGACCTCCGGACTCATTATGAAAGCTTCGTAATGGTCGAGCACACGATTAGCAGCCGATGCATCTTCGACAGCTATCTCTACTGAGCAATCAATCCGGGTCAACAGGTATTTCAGTCCGTACACCCGCAATGGCTCTATGCCCATTACGCCAATCTTCATGTCTGAGCTTTTATATTCTTGTAAGCCGCTCGGCGACACTCGGTTTCAATATCCTGTCGCGGATGCGGTCGTTCTGCCGTATGTCCTTGCTCATATTGAAGAGCGCAGTAACTACGGCTACACACAGATTTATATCATATTCGCCACGCAGATGAACAGTGAAAAAGCGGCACAGGTCATTCAGTTTGTCCTCTACTGCCGATACTTCGTCAACAAATTCACGGAGTACAGCGACATCCGCTGGAGACATCCGCCGTATGGCTGGAAACCATACGGCATAGTCACGGTCAATCCGGGCCAACAGCTCATTGCGCATTTCTTCAAAGAATTTTTGCAACAGTGTGATACTGTGGTTCTCTTCCTGACTGCGTGCTACAAGAGAACGGAAATGACGTTCTATATTGGGTAACTGCATATCGCGGTAGTAGGCATCGGTTTTCATAAGATAGTCTACTGTCTCACTGATATCGAACGATTTGAGTTCTCTCTCCGGGAAATAATCATCATTCACAAATGTATTGACCATTGCAAGGAAGAAATCTGCGTCAACACCGTGACGCTTGCAAATGTCCGAAATAGAGTCATCTCCCACTCCGAGATATATTCCGAAGCGATTGACCAATGGTATCAGTTCAGGCCTGTTCCAAATGGCATCAGCCATGCGCGACTCACTGTTAAATATACTCATCGGCTGAGGCGTATTGTGTCACTTTATTTTTATCATGATGCGGTCCGTAATCACTACATCGACCGGAACATCATGTTCTTCTACAGGCAATTCCTCGACAATCTGGAAGTCGTAACCCACACCTATCTTAGTGGCGCGGCTCACGGCAAGAAGACGGTCGTAGAACCCTTTACCCCGGCCGAGGCGATTGCCCGTACGGTCATAGGCCACCGCCGGAACAACTATCAGTTCAAGATTTTCCGGGTCGAACATCTCTTCTCCTGTTGGTTCTTCAATGTGAAACGCACCAATCTCGAGGCGAGTTTCCTCGTATGGAAGAATATCAAGATTTACCCCATTGACCCTCGGAAGATAAAAATGCTTCTTGCCGCCCCATTTTTTCAAAAATGAATGTGTCGGCAGTTCATCAGGCAATGAATGATACATGAGTATATGGTCGGCCATCATGAAAGCGGCTGTCTTTTCCAGCATATCGAACACTTTCGTAGCGGCAGCATTCTTTTCTTCTTCCGATAATACGGTGCGCATGTTCTTAATGCGTCTTCTTATCTCCTTCTTATCCATATATGCTATTATTATGATTACAGACTGTAATTTTCAACGTTTTTTTGTCTTGGTCTGAGATATGCTCAATGGAGATTCTCCATTCTGCAATGCTTTCAAAGCTCGTTGGACCACATTGTCCGAACGGTTCAGCACCTCGAAAAACTCATCGTAGCCGAGAGCATCACGGACAATTACAGCCTTTATCTGATTTAACAACAAATCGCGCGATTGGTTGATATAGTACCACCTGGCAGGTACTCCGTTGCTGACCGCGAAATCTACAAAATTGCTAAGCAACGTTTGGTCACGCGGAATCAGACGCATGACATCTTCAACCGTCTTTGCATTCTTGAGTAGCCCGCGATATCTGTCTGTGACCTGGAAAGCATATTTCTGTATCAGACCCGAATTATTGACAGCTATATAGTAGCCTGTGACTCCGGTTGTGTCTTCAGGCACAAATATATCAGGCATGATACCACCGCCTCCATATACTATGCGGCCATTGTGAGTATAAAACTTTTTACTCTTATCAAGTTTGATGCTGTCGGCATGATAGAACTCTCCATGAGTGAACCGGTCTGCTATATCCATGCCGTATTTGACATCATCACCACGCTTGTACTCCTTTTGAATGGAACGTCCTGCCGGTGTGAAATAACGTGCAACAGTAAGTCGTACTGCTGAAGAATCGGACAACATTGTCTGATTTTGCACCAGACCCTTACCGAATGTTCGGCGTCCTATCACAAGGCCACGGTCATTGTCCTGCACCGCTCCTGCAAAAATTTCTGAGGCCGATGCAGAGTAATCATCTGTCAGTACGACGAGCTGATTGTTGATAAAATTGCCGTTGCCATCGCTCAAAGCCTCCATTTCATTGTCGGCCATGCGTGCTTTGGTATAAACTATTTTTCTACCCGCGGGTAAAAATTCATTGGCCATAAGTATGGCCTGCTCCATAAATCCGCCGGAATTTCCTCTAAGGTCAATAATGTATTTCTTTGCTCCTGCTGCCGACAGGTCTGACAATGCCTCAAGAAACTCCTGATATGTATGTCGAGCGAATTTACCTACTTTTATATACCCTATCCCATCGGCAATCATATAGTGAGAGTCAATGCTGTTTACGGGTATTTCTCCGCGTACAACGTCGTACGTGTATGTCTTCGAAGAATTTTGTCGCTTTATTTCGAGTTTGACTTTACTTCCTTTTTCGCCTCTAAGTGTTTTGAACACACCTTCATTCGTAATGCCGACACCGCTCAATGCCGTAGTGTCGGCACGCACTATGCGGTCGCCCGCACACAAACCTACTTTTTCTGCCGGGCCTCCCGGGATGACTTCAATCACGGTGACTGAATCATTAAGCAGCTGAAATGAAATGCCGACACCGCTAAAACTACCTTCAAGGTCATCGTTGACTTCCTTAAGGTCTGACTTGGGTATATAGGCGGAATGCGGGTCGAGATTGGCCAATAACGATGGCAACGTCATCTCAAGTAATTCACCCATGCCGACCGAATCGACATATTCAGTGCTAATAAGACTCATTATCTCTTCGAACTTCTTCTGCTCGGGAGATATGCTGTGTTTCCCTGACATAAAATATCCGGCGAGTACACCTCCGGCAATACCGGCAGCTATACACAGCGGCAGATAAAGGGTAGCCTTGTTATATCTTTTTTTTGTCATTTTTCTATGAAGAAAAACTCTTATTCTCCGGTCAGCGGAATATGCACTATCTCCACTCCGGCCTTCTTAAGCAAATCTATACCGTCTGTAATACGGTACAGTTCCGAAAACACAACCCGTCTGATACCGGACTGTATTATAAGTTTTGAACACTCCATGCACGGACTCGTCGTGACATATAGCGTACTGCCGTCGCTTGAATTATTGCTGCGTGCTACTTTAGTAATGGCGTTAGCCTCTGCATGAAGCACGTATGGATAGGTCACCCCGTCCGGGCTTTCACAAATATTGTCAAACCCGGACGGAGTACCGTTGTATCCGTCTGATATTATCATTTTATCCTTTACGAGAATGGCACCGACCTGCCGCCGTCGGCAATAAGAATTTTCTGCCCATACGAAAGCCATTCGCAAATATCGTCTGTCAAGCGCAGTCTGTTTATCTTCCGGTGTCATCTCTGCAGAGGATTTAATGATTAATTCAATCTTCCTGTTCGTTTATGAAACGCTCTACATCCAGACCGGCCTTCGCACCCATGCCGGCAGCGGTAATGGCCTGACGATAGCGCGGGTCGGCAACATCTCCGGCGGCAAATACACCGGCTACATTGGTAAGTGTAGTGGCTCCGTCAACTTTGATATAACCGAGTTCGTCGGTCTCAACCCACTTGTCGACCAACTTGGTGTTGGGAGTATGACCTATACCGAGGAAGAAACCGTCGATAGCAATATCAAAGAATTCCTCGTTTTCCGCACCCTTGTTACGTACGAGGTGGGCACCTTCCACACCGTCTTCACCAAACAGACCTACTGTATTGGTGTTGAACAGAACTTCGATATTTTCTTTCTCCATAACGCGCTTCTGCATAACCTTTGAAGCACGCAGGTAGTCTTTGCGCACAATCAGATAGACCTGTTTTGCAAGTCCACTGAGATAGAGAGCCTCCTCACATGCGCTGTCGCCGCCACCAACTACAGCAACATTTTTCTTACGATAGAAGAAGCCGTCGCAAACTGCACATGCGCTGACACCCATACCCATATATTTCTTCTCGTCTTCCAGACCGAGATATTTGGCGGTAGCGCCTGTGGCAAGAACGATAGTATCTGCAAGAATAACATCGCCGCTTTCGTCTACACAGCGGAAAGGACGCTGGTCGAGGTTGACTTCAGTAATAGCCTTCGGACGGATGTCAACACCAAATCGTTCGGCCTGGCTGCGAATCTGCATCATCATCTCAGTGCCATTGACCCCTTCGGGATAACCGGGGAAGTTCTCAACCTCTGACGTTGTGGTAAGCTGTCCGAGGGGCTGATTACCTTCATAGAGTATCGGCGAAAGGTTGGCGCGCGATGTATATATGGCCGCTGTATAACCGGCAGGACCAGAACCGATAATAAGACATTTTGTTTTTATTTCTTCCATAGTTCTTTGTGTTTATTTATTTTGTTTCTGTATTTTATCTTAAATCAACAATTTTCACTCCGGGATATTTATTTTTAGGAAACGAAAATTCACCGGCTGAAAACTTCTTTCCTTTCGAATATCGTTTCACTTCCACTCCCACACGTTTGCCTCCGGATGTTCCGACAAGTCTCACTGGCATCAATCCCTTCTTTTCAAGGTATAACTCGTATGTCGGATTACCTGCTTTCATATTCTTGGGCGTGAGTTTCAATCTGTACATATTGGCCGACTTCGAGGTCAGCTGCGTTGCATTATATATAGACGGAGCAGAAACTATTATTCCGTAGGGATTGATGGATGACACATCGCCTGCCGACGGAGTTTCCATTATCACCTCTTTTTCCATTGGGTTATAAGTATACAATGTTGTGCCGTCATACCATACTGAATTACCTCCCGCAGTTTTTAATACGAACTTGGACCCATAGCTTTTTATTGTGCCGTTCATTTTTTTACCTCCGGTTGAGATAACAAAATCGGCTTCAACTCCTCCCGCATTTTTGTATGCCCGGGATGCACCTGCAAGCAATTCCTGCGGAGTAGCTGCGGCATAGACGGTGCTGCCAAAGATACCTGCTAATAATAATATGATTATGCGTAAGCGACTATTCATTGTTCTGGTGGAATTATCATACATCGTTAGACAACATACGCTCAAGCTGGTCTGGTGAAACCAAAACATCACGTGGTTTGCCTCCCTGAGCCGGTCCAACTATACCCGAAGCTTCAAGCTGGTCCATAATTTTACCCGCCCTGTTATATCCAATAGAGTATCTGCGCTGAAGCGACGAGGCCGAAGCTGTATTGCTTGAAACAACCAACCTGGCAGCTTCGATAAATAATGGGTCACGCTCTGCAATCATGGTTGCATCCGACTCACCACCTTCAGTCTTCGGTTCGGGAAGAATATATGGAGACATGAATCCGGGTTGTGCCTCAATAAATTCGCAAATTGCTTCCACCTCAGGAGTATCGATGAAAGCACATTGGATACGGTCCATCTCACTCAGATTGGAAATCAACATGTCGCCGCGGCCTATGAGTTGCTGTGCCCCCATGGCATCGAGAATAATTCGGCTTTCTGTACCGGAACTAACCTTAAATGCCATTCGGGCTGGGAAGTTAGCTCGAATAATACCGGTAATGACGTTTGTAGAATGGCGTTGAGTGGCAATAATCATGTGAATACCTACCGCTCGCGCCTTCTGGGCAATGCGTGCTATAGGCATCTCAATCTCACGCCCAGCCATCATAATCAGGTCGCTGAACTCATCGACAATCACCACTATATATGGAAGATAACGATGACCTTTTTCAGGATTAAGAGTGCGTGTGACAAATTTCTCGTTATACTCCTTTATATTACGCTTACCGGCCATTCTCAACAACTCATACCGATTGTCCATCTCGACACACAGAGAATTAAGTGTCGTAATAACATTTTCCGATTTTGTAATAATCGGGTCTTCTTGTCCGCTAAGCATTGCGATATAATGCTTCTCAAGGCGCGAATACAGGCTGAATTCGACCATTTTCGGGTCAATCAGCACAAACTTCAATTCAGACGGATGCTTCCTATAAAGCAATGAGGTTATGATTGCATTAAGGCCAACCGACTTACCCTGACCGGTTGCACCGGCAACAAGCAGATGCGGCATTTTGGCAAGGTCGGCTATGTATACTTCATTCGATATGGTAGAACCTATTGCTATAGGCAAATCATACTTGCTGGTCTGGTATTTTTCGGAAGTTATGACCGTACGCATCGACACTGTCTGTGGCTCTTTGTTAGCAACTTCAATACCGACTGTTCCTCGACCTGGTATTGGTGCGATGATACGTACACCATGCGCAGCAAGGCTCAAAGCAATATCATCCACAAGGTTGCGTATACGGGCAATCTTAACCCCCTTGTCAGGTACTATCTCATACAACGTTACTGTAGGACCTACTGTAGCTTTGATGTCGGTAATAGGTATGCCGAAATCAAGAAGTGTCTTTCTGATACGTTCTTGATTTTCAGACTGTTCAGTCTGGTCAACGCTCACCTGCTGTTTTGATTCACGCAAAAGACTGTACGGAGGAAATTTATAATGAGATAATTCTGCGGTAGGGTCATACATGTCAGGGCTGTCATCTTCATCAACAACCTGCGCTATCGTATTGACATGCACTTTCATCGAGTCAACTTCAGTCACCTCTACCTTGTCTTGGGATACTATATCATCGTTTTCCTCCGGAGCACCTTCAAAGTCGTCTTTTATCTCATTTGATTCAGAAATACTGCTAAATTCATCATCTTCAAGTACGTATGATGTGAAATCAGCCATATCCTGCCCGAATTCAAGACTTTGAGAGGTAGCTTCGGTATCGGCTTCGTCTTCAGATTCACTATTGGCATCCTCGAGGTCGGTCATATTGGCTTTCATTCTCTCAACCTCTTCTTTCTGCGCAATGGCTTCAAGTTCAGCCTGTTTTGCAGCTTTACGCCGTTTGCGGATTTTTATTATCCATTTTATTAGGTCATTTAGGCAAAGAACTACAAAAACACCGAGGAGAAATACACAAAGGATTATTGCGCCCGGCCAACCGAGGTAACCTATAATAAACTCATTGACTACACGGCCGTGTGCGCCACCCCAGTCATACAGAGTACCCGAAGCAATGGTCATCAGGCCTCCTAACACCGAAATAGCAATAAGTGCAATAAGACACTTTATCGTAAAATCAACAGTCTTAAACCGAGGACGTCCGACAAGAAGTTTCAAGGCTATGGAAAAAAGCCAGAAAATTATAACAAAAGAGCCGACGCCGAAACAGCCGTTTATAAGAAAATCCGAAATTCTGGCCCCCCCTTCACCTCCGGCATTATCTACGGGAGGAAGACTGCCTTGTGCTGTATGCTCTACAAGCGACTGGTCAGCAATCCCTGTAGAGATGAAAGAGATGAACGAAATTAGAAGATAGAAGCCGAAACATGCAACAAACAGTCCGACAATACCTTTCGTCACCGGCGAGTGAGCAAAAGAGAGTATCCGCTCTGAGAAACCTCCTGATGGTTCTTTCCTTGCTTTTGCCTTCACAGGCTTTGCTCTACGCACCCGGGTTTTACCAACATTGTTTGTATCGTTCACAGTGTCAGCTTCCGAGGGTAACTCTACACGACGTTTTTTCAAGTCATTATAGGAGTCCTCGCTTATCTCCGGGGTAAAATTGTCGTATCTATTCATGCGGCCTGATATTCAAACGACAAAGATAGCACTTTTATGATAATCGTAAAACAACATCCGCAAGATTTTTCTACAAAGATTTTTTATTATCATGCGCCCGTTAATCTCTATATGCAAAACACCGTACGAAGGCAGCGATGCTTTATCTCACAGCTTAGATTACGGAGGTATTCGATATCATTTATCAATTCGATACACTCTACATCAGCTGCGAGACTGTTCGTGCCAACAAGAGCAGAGTTGAGCTTGCTCAAACTATGCCGAGTGCAGCCGAACTTTGGCGATAGCCAAATTCCTTTACCAAGATTCTTTCTCGCTTTCAATGAGTGGTGTTTTATAAATGTAACGGACTATCCATACATCTTATAACATTATAACACGTTCTATTATTCCAGCAATAATACTTAATGGCTTTTTTAACCTTAAGGGATATAGAGTTGACGGAGTAACTAATTTACCATTTTCATACTTTGGGTAACGTGCATTCTGTTCTGTATTTATGAACAAATAACATAATACCATTGTAGCATATTGGTAATAATAGGTATTTGCGAAACTTATATTATTACCCAAAAATTCCTCGTATTTTTCTTGTATGCTATTGAAAATGTCGTTAAATGCTACAATACGTTCGGAGAAACAAGGATTATTCTCCGATATACATTTACATCTATTACACATTTCATACCCTAATTCATCCCTTTCTTCCACATAGTCTTTTAGAAAGAGATCTTCAAATAATAGATGGGGTTCGTGTTGCCCCTTTCGTGGGGTATCATATAGAGAACTACTGTATAGGAGTGTCTTAGCTATTTTTTCTACTGCTTGTTGAAAGTTAAAAATACTATTAGGTATTTCTTCTATCTCAAGACAAAGCTTTGCAACCTTCAATGAAGATTTTGCTGCTCTTTCCAATGCATATTCTTCCACTCCAATTTGATTTATAGCTTCTTCCGTTCTTCTAAACACATAGATATTCCCACTATACTGCTCTAAATTGTTAATTGCTTCTTTGTTTATCTGTTTCATATCACAAAATTACATTATGTCATCTCATTAACAAACGTTTTTGAGTATTTATATAATACTATATTATACAATTTTTGTCGTTGCGCTGACGCGCCAGGGTATCATAAATCGAGTCTCGGTCTCAACCGTACGGCTTCAATCCCATAACGCGATATTAAAATTTTAATTTAATTTTTAATATCCTCTTGCTTTATAGTCAAAATCTCAAATATTTTTGCTAACTTCGCACACTAATATACGCGCAGACAAAAGACCGCCCAATGTAAGTAAAACTTATATTCAACATATATAGG
>CAYVNJ010000003.1:0-44190 GCA_964452865.1 uncultured Sangeribacter sp.
AGTTCGCGAATCAGTTCTTCAAGGGCTGCGTCTTCTGCAGGTACTTCGCGTGCTTCCTTGGCTGTGAATACTACACTTTCTATTGATTTAACCTTAGTGGGCGAGCCGGCCAGACCGCATTGTTCGAGGTCGGCATCAACATCCGCTGCGTTCCATTCACCTATGTACAGGTAAGGACGCTTATCTGCCAAAGCCTTGAGGTTTTCGTCCGCAGCGGCTTCAGAAGGCAGGCATGCACGCTTGTATTTCATCAGATTTTTAGCGTTGCGCGGGCGACATTCAGCGGCTGAACCGTTGACAGTAACAACGAGAGGGAGTGTGGCTTTTACAGTTTCCACTCCGTTTTCGAGTCGGCGTGTGATGATAGCTTTGCCGTCGGTCACTTCCTTTATGTCTTCAGCGTACGTCACCTGGTTCAGACCAAGTTTTTCAGCAACCTGAGGCCCAACCTGTGCCGTATCACCGTCGATAGCCTGACGACCACCGATTATGAGGTCGTAATTACCGATTTTCTTAACAGCTGTTGCAAGTGCGTAAGAAGTGGCAAGTGTGTCTGCACCTGCGAATGCACGGTCGGATAGAACGATACCGTTGTCGGCACCTCTGAACATGCCTTCGCGTACTATCTCTGCTGCACGCGGCGGACCCATGGTCAGTATGGTTACTTTTGTGCCCGGATAGAGCTCTTTAAGCTTGAGAGCCTGCTCCAAAGCATTAAGGTCTTCGGGGTTGAAAATGGCGGGTAACGCGCCACGGTTGACTGTGCCGTCTTCCTTCATAGCGTCTTTCCCTACATTGCGAGTATCAGGTACTTGTTTTGCCAGTACTATGATATTTAAGCTCATAATGTGATGTATTATGTTGTGAATATTTCAAGTTTATAGTTTTGCAAAAGTAAAGAAACTTTTCGAATTATACAATTTTACTATTACAAACCTCTGCTTGTTGACATTCACCACATGTCTGTTATTTCAAGATTGCGGACGATGCGCCCGTTTGTTGTGAGGCTTCATTGCCTATCTGGATTTTTTTGCCGAAACCGAACGTATATGTTGCAGATATGTAGATAAAACAGTGGTTGTTGGGATTGTATGTACGTTGTACGAAATCGTAATTCCTACTTTTCAATACCGTTGTACCGTTACACCAATTCCACCTGAAAGGATTTGCAATCTGTGCTTGAAAATTCCACGAGGAATTTCCCCAACCGGCAATAACCGTATATGCGTTTTTGCATTTCACCCAAGTGCCTTTTACAAATCCGTCGGCAGAAGCCATGTCCGATTGGTATTGCGTACCAAAATGCCAATGGTTAAGATAGTAGAAGGCTTGCAGATACCAGTTGAGATGCGATTTTGTCCAGTCGTATGGTTTTCCGCTTTTCGCGATTAGATGTGCAAGTTGACCGCTGATTTGTAGATTTCCGTTAAAAAGTCGTACAGTACCATTCACGCCATAACTACCTTGTGTGAAGCTGCTTACTGGCTGTTGAATTGTGCGAAGTATGCCGTCTGCTGAAGCCTCGTATACGTATGCAAAGCGGTTGTCGGCTACAAAACCTGTTCCAAAGACAGAGAAACTGAATTTATTGTTAGGCAACCATTGGTAGAACACGCCAAGGTCATAACATTTGTAAGGAGTAAGATTAGGATTGCCGGTATAGCTCATCAATGGATTAGACTGTATGATAGCCGAACTACGGTAAGATAATGATGGCAACGCATTCATGTGATGAAACTCTGCATTAATTGAGTTCTTATTGTTGAACGCATACTGTAATGACAGGTCAGCCCAAGGTTGCGTATTTTTCTCTGTTATATCTCCTAACTTAGAACGGTCATAGGTAAAGCCTACACCAATCATACCATAAAATTTATCAGTAGAAAAACTGTATGCAATACCCGGACCAACACGTAGAGTTGTCAGTTCTTCAGTTGCGGAGGCTGTCCCACTATATCGTGTCCTGCTATTGGTGTATATGCCTTGTGCTGAAACTGTGAGGTCGCCCCACTTTCCGAAGTCATGCTGAAAACGCAGGTTGCCACTTGCTTCGTGCGAATTGTCGGAAGCCGAATTTATATACTCATTGGCTTCTGCCTCCATATATCTGCTTTTTTGTTTGGAATGAGCGTATGAGTAGTAAGGAGCAAAGTTAAAGGTGTTGCCGTGTGGTAATATAAAATTCCAATATCCGGTGTATGTGATGTAGTGGTTCTGATGATTTGACGTGCTCGTGAAATCTGATTGCGGAAAATCCGAGGGTGAAAAATATACTGAACCGGAACTGTTTTCTTTCGGATAATTGTCGATAGTTGCACCTATGGAGTTGCTAATTGAAATTTTATCCGTGCGATAGAGTGCCTTGAATGTAGGCCAGAAATATCGTCTCCTTGATTCCGATTCATTAGTAATAGAGTAACGTTCGAATTGCTTAATTGAACCATCGGCCTGCGGAAGACGATATGTTTCGACCATGTTGTTGAAATCGTGACTTCCGTTGCGATAATATCCTCCGATGCCGAGGTCGTAGGTCATTTTTTTATACTGAAATTTTGAATATAGATTTAGCTGGCCGGAGTTAGCAAGGAAAAACTCATTGGCGTATGCTTTGAGATATCCGCCATACTCATATTTCTGCATAATGAAATTTATGACGTGAGAAGAGCCTTGAAAGCGGGGGTCTTTAGGGTAATCGTAGTATTCCACTTTCTTGACATCCGCCATACGCATACCCGTCAAGTCTTGTTCTGTTGCGGGTAGATAGTCAATGAAAATATTGACATCTTTCCCTGTTGTTGTTTTAACTGCACTTCCCATTCCGAGCGAAAGTTGTGGAATAGCCATACGGTTGAGCAGGTCAGTAGCTGTCTGAGAAGAATTTTTTTGTTTTGAAGTCGGAATGTATGTTGAAACTGTAGCCGAAGTAGATTGCATTTGTGCTTCGACAACAACCTCCTGAAGTTGTTTAGTCTTGACAGAATCGGGTAAGTCTGATTGTGCATTACATATGAAAGCAGATGATAAAGCCAGAGCGGTTGTGAATATTTGTCTCATTGTAATTTTGTTTGAAATGACACGCAAAGCTACAATGGATGAAATAAATTAATCTCAACAAATGTTGAAAAGTGAATATGTCATCACTCAAATTTTGCGTCGCAGACGACTGAGGTGAGTAGGCGTAATTTTCAGAAACGATGCGATGTCGCGAAGCGAGAACAATGAGAACAGGTTCGGATGTTTAGAAATCAAGTCGTTATACCTCTGTTGCGGCGATTGGGTATATAGTGCTTTGTATCTGTCATAAACTGTGCCGAATACGGCCTCTGTTGATTGAGCCACAATTTTTGTCAACATGATATTGCCTGACAATAGTTCTCCAATCATCTTGGTAGATACGCACAGAATTTCGCAGGGCGATGTGGCAACCACCGACAATCGGGCTTTGAGGCCATATAGAGAAAAGGGGAAGTCGGCGACGAATTCATCGGTAAATTCAAGTCCCATGACGTGTTCAATCCCGTCATCATCAAATGCTATATATTTCAGGGTGCCCGATTTTATAAATCCGATATATGGCGCGACTTTTCCTTCTTGGAAGAAGAAATCTCCGCGTTCATAATGTTTCAGCTCGCCATGTTCGAAGCAAAATTCTTTCCAAAACTCCATAACAGAAGCATCGATATACGAGTTGAATCTACCAGTCATATTCATTAGGCGGCCGTGGCTCAAGGCCGGATATGTAGTTAAAGAACACGTGAGCCAACTATGCCACGTCATGACTTGAAGGTCGTAGGAAACCGATTGATGCAGATGTAACAATAGCAGCTCACGCTATACACGTGAGAACCACTATGCTATCTCTTGCATCTGGTTTGAAAATTTCCTACGTTTTCAAGTCACAAGATGAGCATAACGTCTCTTTGATATATACTTTATGTCGTGCAAGCCTTAATCTTGCATCGGCAAAGATATAAATAATAATTAATTTTAACGATATTTTTACATGATGCGGTTTGTGGCCTCATGTTTTTATGCTATTTTCGCGACATATAATATTTGAGCCTCATGAGAAAGACTGTTTATTCGTTGTCCGCCCTGTTGCTGGCTTTGTCAGCTCACGGCGGAGGAGTCGAAGATGCCCGCCAACTGATGGATGCCGGAAATTATGATGCTGCTATAGCTCTTTTGCGTTCTCAGATAGAAAGTGAGCCTAAATCGACATCGGCTTCCGTGTGGATGCTGGCCGGCGAATGTGCTGACCATTTGGCTCTTGAAGATGAGGCAAAAGATTATTTCATGCATGCTGCCCAGAAGGGTAACAACATCGCTAATGCCAAATTGGCTAATATAGCATTCAGGCATTATGATTTCAATACGGCAACAAATCTATATGCCAAATATGCCCGAGGGTTGAAAAAGGGTACGACTGAAAGTGAGGATATTCAGAGGGAGAAAGAGAAGATGACTCTCGCCAAGGATTTTTTTCAGCGGGTCGAAAAAATTGAGGTGATAGACTCAGTGGCGGTTGACAAGGATTTGTTTTTCCGTGCCTATAAGCTCTCAGCTCCGGCAGGTTCTATATCCGACTCTTCTTCTCTTCCTTTTGAAGACCATAAGGGCGTGTACAGTGTATATACTTCGGAAAGCGGTGACCTTAAAATGTGGAATGCTCCCGGACCGGATGGTAAGTCTCACATCATTGAGTCAATCAGGCTTACTGACGGGACATGGCATGAACCGGTAATGGCGTCTGATATTCTCAACGACGGTGGAGATGCTGCATATCCGTTTATGATGCCGGATGGCTCAACATTTTATTTTGCAAGCAATGGTAATAATTCAATAGGCGGGTACGATATTTTCATTTCCAACAGGGATACTGAAGACGGTTCATATATGTCTCCGCAGAATATGGGAATGCCGTATAATTCTCCGTATGACGACTATATGCTTGCCATTGATGAGAACACAGGAATAGGTTGGTGGGCTACTGACAGAAACAGATTGCCCGACAATAAGATAACAGTATATGCATTTGTTCCTAATGAAGTGAGGATGAACGTTAATCCGGACGATGACGACATTATGCAGCGTGCAATGTTGTCAGATTATCGGATAACCCAGTTGCCGGATAAAGATTATAAGGAGTTGCTTGAAAGTATTGACAAAAATGTGCTTCAAATCGCTTCAAGGGAGAATGACTTCACACTTCAACTCGGCCATGGTATCGTTTATACGTCATATTCCGATTTCAAGTCAGCTGATGCCTCAGCCTTGATGAGACAACTGATTAAGTTGTGTGAAGAAGCGGCCGGACGTCAGTCGGAACTGGCTCCCTCTCGCAAAAAATATTATAGTGGGAATAAAGCATTGGGGACAAAAATCCTTTCGCTTGAAAAACAGACGGAACTCGACCGTAATGAGATACAACGCCTGAAGAAAGAGATTATCAAAATAGAAAAATCACGCAAATAATACTAAACGTAACTTCAACGAATGATAACATTTATAATTTCACTATGTCTGCTTGTAGGCGGATATTTCGTCTATGGCAAGTTCGTATCAAAAGTGTTCGGGGCTGACCCGAAGCGACTCACGCCGGTCAAAACAATGGCAGACGGTATCGACTATGTGGAGTTGCCGACATGGAAAATATTTCTCATCCAGTTTCTGAATATTGCAGGTCTCGGTCCTATTTTCGGAGCAATCATGGGTGTGATGTATGGCCCGGCAGCTTTCTATTGGATTGTGTTCGGAACTATTTTTGCCGGTGCAGTACACGACTATTTCTCGGGTATGCTATCCTTGCGCAAGGGTGGCGCATCCCTCCCGGAAGTAGTAGGGGCTGAACTGGGTACTAAAGTGAAAAATGTGATGCGCGTATTTGCATTGCTGCTCATGATACTTGTCGGTGCTGTCTTTGTTTACAATCCTGCCGACTTGCTTGCTATACTTACTCCCGCCTCTCTCGACCGCATTTTCTGGATATGTGTTATATTTGTCTATTATATGGCTGCCACACTGTTGCCTATCGATAAACTGATAGGCAAATTATATCCTGTGTTCGGTTTTGCACTGTTGTTCATGGCGCTTGGAATTCTTGTCATGCTGTTTGTGCATGGTTCTGAAATTCCTGAATTTACAACTCAATTTTACAATCATAAGGCTGACCCTGAGGCAAATCCGATATTCCCTATGATGTTTGTCTCTATTGCCTGTGGTGCCATTTCGGGCTTTCATGCTACACAATCTCCGATGATGGCTCGTTGTATGACCAATGAAAAGTATGGTCGCCCAATATTCTATGGTGCAATGGTGGCCGAAGGGATAGTCGCTCTTATATGGGCCGCTGCCGCTGTGGTCTTTACCGGTGGATATGATGGTCTTCAGGAATATTTGGGAAGTGGTTCGCCGGCTATACTTGTGAATGACCTTTCGAAATCATGGCTCGGAACATTCGGAGGTATTCTGGCTATTCTTGGTGTCATTGCGGCTCCTATAACATCGGGCGATACTGCACTTCGTAGCGCACGCCTGATTGCAGCCGACTTCCTCGGAGTAAAACAGAAAGCTTTGAGGAAGCGTCTCATGGTGTGTGTCCCTATATTCGTGTTGTGCTTCGTAATCATGCTTATTCCGTATGATGCGCTCTGGAGATACTTTGCATGGTGCAATCAGGTGCTTTCTGTTTTCACCCTATGGGCTGTTACAGTCTGGCTTGCCAGCAATAGAAAATTATATGTCATTACTCTTATACCGGCACTGTTCATGACTTGCGTAACAGTGTCATACATATTTTTTGCACCCGAGGGCTTCGGCATACTTACTGACTCGCTTTGGGGAATGAGACCAGGTTATGAGTTTTCGGTAGCATGCGGATTGTGTGTGGCTGCTGCTTTTCTTGTTATGTTCCGCCGTTATGTTCTACAACTTAACAGAACCGGCTTGCGTCCGGCCGAATAAGTGTATGTCAGACATAAGAACGATAGTCCGTACAACCAGGAAGTATAATTTTCACTCGCATACTCAGTTTTGCGACGGGCATGCTCCCATGGAGGAATTTGTTGTAGCTGCACGTAAGGCTGGAATTATCCATTATGGTTTTTCTCCACATTCTCCATTTCAATATGCTTCACCATGCAATATGGCTGATGAATCGGTCGTACAGTATTTGGAAGAGGTGGACAGACTCAAAAAATGTTATGCTGATATGTACCTGTATGCATCAATGGAGATTGACTATGCATCCTCGGATTTCGGCCCTCATATAGACCGCTTTCAGCAGTTACCTCTTGACTATCGCATCGGTTCGGTTCATTTTGTGCCTACGCAAGACGGTAGGTATGTTGACTGTGATGGTTCGCCGGAACGGTTTATGCGTTATCTCAAGGAACATTTTTGTGGAGACTTGAGATATGTGGTTGAGAAATATTATGAGCAACTTCTACGGATGATTGAAAAAGGAGGTTTTGACATTCTCGCCCATTTCGACAAAATAGGATTTAATGCTTCGCATGTAGACCCAGAAATAGAGCATTATTCCTGGTATGAGGCTCTAATTGACGATGTGATAACCAATGCAGCGGCCGCCGGACTTATTGCCGAGGTCAATACTAAGCACTATGAGAAATACAATCGGTTTTATCCGGAAATGAAATTGTGGCTTCCTAAGCTTATTGCTTCGGGGGTTGACATTGCCGTAAATAGTGATGCCCATTGGCCTGACAAGATAGAGTCTGGACGTGATGAGGCTTTTGATGAATTGAAAAAGTCGGGAGCGCGCATACCCGACCATAACGATTAATACATAATAATCTGATATGAACATAGGAGATAAAGTACCTGATGTCCTCGGGTTTGATGCACAAGGCCACGAAGTCAAACGTTCCGACTTTCCGGGACAACCTGTAATAATCTACTTTTATCCCAAAGATATGACTCCCGGATGCACAGCAGAAGCCTGTAGCTTCCGTGATAATTATCAGTCATTCCGCTCTTTGGGATACGGAATTGTCGGAGTGAGTGCCGACTCAGCCGACCGTCATGCCCGTTTCATTGAGAAGAACGAGTTGCCTTTCCCCCTTGTGGCTGATACCGACCATAAACTGTGCGAATTATTCGGCGTGTGGAAACTTAAGAAAATGGCCGGACGTGAATATATGGGTATTGTCCGCACAACATTTGTAGTAAGTCCTGAAGGCGTAGTGACCGACAAGATAGAGAAAGTGAATACGAAAAATGCTTCAGAACAACTTTTCGAATTACTTGACGGTCGCAACTCGCCTAATCCTTGACATGAGGTTCTTTTTTTCAGGTGCGGGATTCTTCGGTAGAGTGAAATGAAGTAGTGCCCAGCCGAGAACTCCGGATAGAAGAGACCCGACTACGATACCCAGTTTTGCATCATTAAGCAGCGCTGACATCAATGGGTCGCCTGTACCGAATGACAGATTTGCTATAAAGAGTGAAACAGTAAATCCTATACCTCCCAACAGTGCGACAGATGCCATCATCTTCCAGTTGGTATTTTCCGGCATAGGAGCCAGTTTCAGTTTGACAGCAAGCCATGAGAACAGGAATATGCCGAGGAATTTGCCCAGAACAAGACCAAGGACAATAGCGAGACTCACGCCGGCGAATATGGATGACACCTGGACATCGCCAAGATATATGCCCGCGTTGGCAAAAGCGAACAAGGGAACAATAATATAGTTGACTACGGGATGTAGAGTGTCTTCCAAATCCTGAAGCGGCGATATGACTTTGTCGGAATCTGATTCAATCTCTTTAAGCCAGTTCATCTGTTCTTTGCTAAGAATGGTTCGGCTGGTGAGTTTATCGTCATCTTCATGTGCGAAGTGGGCGATATTCTCTCGTATGGACTTGACATATTTTTTGGGTGCGAAGACCGGTTGTGCCGGTACACAAAATGCAATAAGTACACCTGCTATAGTCGGGTGGATACCCGCGTTGAGGAATAAGAACCATACGAAAGCCCCTATGCCCAGATAGAATATTTTGCTCTGGATGTGGAAGAGACCGCCTGTCAGCAGAATTGCAAGAAGAGCGGCAGCAATTCCCAACAAGACGAAACTGATATGTGATGAATAAAAGATAGCTATTACAAGAATACCACCTATGTCGTCTACAACAGCCAGGGTTGTCAGAAATATCTTAAGCGAAACCGGTACTCTGTTGCCGAGCATGGCCAATACGCCAAGAGAGAAAGCGATATCTGTTGCCATTGGTATAGCTGCACCACCTGCATAATCAGTGCCACGGCCTAAAAGCCAGAAAATCAATACCGGGAATCCCATGCCACCTATTGCCGCAACTATCGGCAACAGAGCTTTCCGGAAAGACGATAACTCTCCTACCAATATTTCACGTTTGATTTCAAGTCCTATTGTGAAGAACATCACAGCCATGAGTGCATCATTGATGAATGCCATTACACTCATCGGTTCTCCATGGTGACTGAACAGGTTAAATGCCCCGACACGCAACTCAACTTCATGAGTCCAGAGTGAATTGTAAAAACCTTGTAGTCCGGGTATATTTACTACAATCAAGGCCAATGCCGTGACAATCATCAGTATATTGCCGCCATTGGCGTAGTTTCTTAATGTTTTTCTGATAGTATAAAATGCGTTCGACATAGAATAAGTGTGATTTTCTTATTCTATAACGCCTGTAGTCACCGCTTGGTTTTATCTTCGCGGAAGTTGCGATATGGCAGACTAAGGTCGAGATAATGAAAGTTGTGGACGTGGCGGGCATTCGCGGGTGGCGGAGTCATATAATCACCGAAGAGTGATGAGAGATAAGCATCGTTGTCTTTCATTCCCATTAAGCTCACTTCCTCGAATAGAATAGGAGTAGGTTGTCCAAGTACCTCCTTACGGTCAACCATGCTTTTTAATCCGTCGTTATGATTTACTGCGGCGGTACGTGAGGTTTCAAACGGGTACCTCATCATGTGGCGCTTGATTTTAGCCTGTAGCTCCGGCATGGTGTACATTTTGCGTGCCAAAAGAGGTATCCAGCATGAAGGACCGTGTCCATGTCTGTATGGGTCTCTATGCAGGAAATATAACATTTTTTTTAGGTACTTGTACCGGATGTCATATAAGCGTCGGCATAGTTTCCCTTCAGGAGCTCCGTCAATCGGGAATATGTCGATATAAGCTCCGCCAAGATAATAAAGATGCGGACGCTCAATCAGAGTTGTTGATGCATCTTGTATTTTGCCGAAATGCAGAGGATACTTAGGGTCGTTTTCATAGCATACAAATTCTAAAGGCGACGGCAACCATTCTTTGCTATGTGCAATCAGCTTTTCATAGTCTGAGCGGGGCATGCCTATGTCCATATCATCATCCCATGGAATGAACCCTTTCTCTCGTACTGCTCCGAGCAGTGTGCCGTCAAGCATATAATAGCTCAGGTTGTGTTCGCGACATACATTGTCGAACGATTTGGCAATTTCGAGCAGTCGCAGCTGCAGGGGGCGTATTTCGTATGCTGGCATCGGGGGAGCTTATTTCATTTCACGGATGATTGTCTTCAATTCGGATGTGGATATACCCTCCGTACGCGGCATTACAAAGACTTCTTTATTGTTTGCCTCGCAATAGGCTTCTACCGCCTTGAAGCCAGCATGGTTTTGGTCCGGACCTTTCACAAAGACATCGAAGTCAACTTTGCCTGGAATATCCGCCACATCGTTATAGACAATTACATCATCTACATATCGTACGGACTTGACAATATAGGCACGTTCTCCTGTCGGATAAACCGTTCTGCTGTCGGGTTTATATTTCGCCACATAGTCAGAGTCTTGTACGGCCACGATGAGGTGGTCGCCCAAAGCCTTGGCCTTGCGGAACAATTCCACATGGCCTATGTGCAACAAATCAAAAACGCCGACTGTCAGTATGGTCTTCATGTCTTGCAGGTGTCAGTCAAGTTTAAGTACGGCAAGGAATGCTTTCTGAGGTACTTCGACAGAACCTATCTGTTTCATACGTTTCTTGCCGGCTTTCTGTTTCTCGAGCAACTTGCGTTTACGTGATATATCGCCACCATAACATTTTGCAGTCACGTCCTTGCGTACGGCTTTAATGGTTTCGCGAGCAATGATTTTAGCGCCTATAGCAGCCTGAATTGCTATGTCGAACTGCTGTCGTGGTATGAGTTCCTTGAGTTTCTCGCACATGCGACGTCCGAATTTCACGGCATTGTCTGCATGTGTCAGTGTTGATAGTGCGTCGACACTTTCGCCATTGAGCAGAATGTCGAGCTTGACGAGTTTCGAGTCGCGGAAGTCGTGTATGTGATAGTCGAATGAGGCGTAACCTTTTGAGATACTTTTAAGTTTGTCGTAGAAGTCAATCACAATTTCCCCGAGTGGCATGTCGAAGGTTAACTCCATACGATTGCCGGAGATATACTCCTGCTTAACAAGTTCGCCGCGTTTTCCGAGACATAGCGTCATGATAGGCCCTATATAGTCTGCCTGAGTAATTACAGATGCACGGATGTAAGGTTCTTCTATGCGGTCGATTGAAGCAGGGTCGGGGAGTCCTGAAGGATTATGAACTTCCGTCATCTTGCCTCGTTTGTCATATACACGGTATGAAACGTTGGGCACAGTGGTAATAACATCCATTCCGAATTCGCGCCCGAGTCTTTCCTGGACAATCTCCATGTGGAGTAGTCCGAGAAATCCGCAGCGGAAACCGAACCCGAGGGCTGCCGATGATTCCGGTTCAAACGTCAGCGAAGCGTCGTTAAGCTGCAATTTCTCAAGCGAAGTGCGTAGATTTTCGAAATCTTCAGTATCTATGGGGTATACGCCGGCAAATACCATAGGTTTCACCTCCTCGAAACCTTCTATGCCCTTTTCGCATGGGCGACCTACATGGGTGATTGTATCACCCACTTTTACTTCTTTAGATGTCTTTATGCCAGAAATGATATAGCCAACATTGCCGGCTGATATTTCTTTTCGTGGGGACATCTCCAGTTTAAGCACTCCGACTTCGTCGGCATCGTATTCTTTACCGGTAGCGACAAATTTTACATGGTCACCCTTTCTGATAGTACCGTTAGCCACCTTGAAATAAGCTATGATGCCACGGAACGGATTGAACACTGAGTCGAAAATAAGAGCTTGCAGGGGTGCTTCAGGGTCACCTGCAGGGGCTGGTACGCGTTCGACAATAGCGCGGAGCACTTCATCTACTCCCATACCGGTCTTTCCGCTTGCACGTATGATGTCGGAACGGTCACAACCCAAAAGGTCAACAATCTGGTCCTCTACCTCATCCGGTTTCGCGCTGTCGAGGTCGCATTTATTTATGACCGGGATGATTTCAAGATTGTTGTCGATAGCCATGTAGAGGTTCGATATTGTCTGTGCCTGAATGCCCTGTGTGGCATCGACAATCAGCAGAGCTCCTTCGCATGCTGCAATAGAGCGTGACACTTCGTAGGAAAAGTCAACGTGTCCCGGAGTGTCAATCAGGTTGAGTGTATATTTATTGCCGTCAATCTCGTGTTCCATTTGGATGGCGTGGCTTTTGATTGTTATGCCACGCTCACGTTCGAGGTCCATGTCATCAAGCACCTGAGCTTCCATATCTTTGGCGGATACGGTGTGTGTGTACTCGAGCAGACGGTCTGCCAAAGTGCTTTTTCCATGGTCTATATGGGCTATAATGCAAAAATTACGTATATTCTTCATTGCCGCAAAAGTAGCAAAAAAAAACGACATATCCCGTAGTCTGACGGTGATATGTCGTGTATATTTATGAACTATAGGTCAGTAGCCAATCTTCTTTAGATATTCGGCTGCATTGATATTCCCTTTTGAGGCCGCCTGTCGGTAAAGTGTCACGGCCTTTTTGATATTTTCGCTCACTCCTCTACCTCGCTCATAGCATTGCCCGAGCAGGTACATGGCATCTGTATCTCCGTTGTCGGCCGCTTTGGTGAGCCACTTCACGGCCGCCGGATAATTTTTGTCTGTTCCATGCCCTTCAAGATAGCATACGGCCAATCCGAAATATCCCTCTGGAGAGCCTCCGTCGGCAGCTTGCTGATAGAGACTGAATGCCTTGTAATAATCTTGAGGACGCCCATCGCCGAGGTAATAGTCGGATGCTTCTGCGGCCAAATCTTCAGGGAGTGGTGCTTTGGTTTCTTCTTCAGAAACTTCCTGAACCGGCTTTTCTTCCGTCGGTTTTGACACAGGTTTGCTCTGCTTTACATTTTTAGCAGGTGTAGGCGTCTTTACTTCAGGACTCGTGAACACAGGAGGTTCGAATACCGGAGCAGGCATCGGGTCAATCGTTGTATCTTCGAAACGTTTGACAATCTCAGTTGTGTCTGAACTTACGAGCAGTGTGTCAAGCCGCAATGTGTCGGCGGTGAGTCTGATAGTCATTCCTAGTCTGCGAGCTGATTCAATCCGAGAGTCGAGTTTCTGTTTTGCCAGAGTGTATTCCTTGAATGCTTTGTAGACTTCAGTGGCCGCTCTCTTGCGTAGCTTTGCCAGCTGTTTGTCCGTAGAAGACGTTTGAGCCGCAGCAGTGAGAGAGAACAGGGATAAAATGAGTATGAGTATCTTTTTCATTTTGCGTATGGGAGGTATATGTTTATGTAACTTTGATTATGACCGTTTATTGTCTCGAAAGTTACAACATTATTATCAACCGACAGAGGAGAAGCCGACATTAATAACCGACTTCCCCTCTTTCGGATAGATATTATTTAGAATTACTACTGATTTTCGTTATCAATAATCCCACTGCGACCATTCACCTGCCACCTGACGCAGAGCCGTGTCGCCGGTCAAGATAAGGTCGCTAAGGTTTACATTGCCTGAAACATCAAGATATGTGAGTGCTGTGTCGAAACTTACATTGAGCGTGAGTAGCTGATTGTTAGCAACATTGAGACGCTGCAGGAAAGTGTAGTTGCTCAACTGGAGGTAGGAGAGGTTGTTCCACTGGAGGTCGACAAAACCGAGTGTCGGACAGTCCTGGACGTTGAATGTCGTAAGATTGTTGAACGAGGCGGTTACATCGTTCAGCATTTTGCAGTCATTCAGAACAAGGCTTGTCATGTGATTGTCTGAACAAGACAGGCTGAATAGCGTCGGCAGACCCTGAATGTACAATTTCATGATTTTATTCGAATTGACATTTAGATTTTCCAGTTTGACAAGGCCTGCTAACTGAAGGTCCGACAAGTCGTTGTATCCTGCATAAAGGTCTTTAAGATTGACGCATCCTGCCAGGTTCAGTACCTCGAGTTGATTGCTCATACAGTTAAGCCTTTTTAGCGATGTGGCATTGTTGATGTCAAGTTCTACCAATGCATTCTGCGAAATATTAAGGCGTTCAAGTGCAGGAGTGTCTGAGATATCGAACGAAGACAGACGGTTGCGATAGAGACGCAGGTTCTTCAGTGCCGTACAGTTTGCAATGTTGAGCGAACTGAGACGGTTGTTGGCTGCATCTACACTTGTAAGTGATGAACAACCTGAGATGTTCAGTCCTGTCAGTTTATTGCCGCTCACATCAAGGTCAGTAAGATATGTGAGGTATGCTATATCGAGATTGCCGGCCAATTTCTTATTGTTCCACTTGATTGCGGTGATATGTCCGTTGGAAACTTTTACGTCAGGCCATGCAGAGGGATTTTTCAAGTCTGTAATACCCAACGCTTCGGCATTGGTAGATGCCTCTACTGCCGGTTGCTGAAGGAAGCTTTGGATTTTTGAAAGCTCGGTCTTGTTAAGTTTTTGTGCGAATGCTCCTGTACTAAGTAGTGCAGTCAGCAGAAAGAGAATAGTCTTTTTCATAATACGTGTATCTGTAAATATTTATAATTATTATCGTCTTTTCAGTTAAAACATTCCACGGGGCGATAAGTTTAAGAACTACTCTCACAAATGTCATTTTCTGTTAAAATCAATAAAAATTGTATGTCGACTGAGCAATTTTAGCTTGTCGTATGTTATTAAGACATGATACTTGCAATGACTACACTACTACAAGGAGCATTAATGATTGTGGCGCTGATTGCCATGGTGCTTTTATTGGGCGGTATGCATTCCCTTTTCGGGCATGGCGATGATACGATGGACGACCGTTCTGCCGATGATTTGCGCAGACAGATGTCTCGTCGGGAAGAGAGTGTTATGTCTGACAAGAACGTATTTCATACTTTCCTTGCAAGAGAACCACGACGAATAAAATAATCTTAGTTTAAACTATAAAAATACAGAAAGCGGAATCCATGATTTAGTGGACTCCGCTTTCAATTATTGAGCAGTGTTTATTCTTAGAAAGCTACTTTTGATGTGTTACGACGACCGTTGTCGAGTGTTTCGACCTTTACGTAGATTCCATGTTCCGGATTAACTACGCGGCGGCCTGTGAGGTCATAATACTCAACAGCTACAACATTACCTTCTACGAAAGTGCTGGCAATACCGTCTGTACCCATTTCGCAAGTCTTGTTTGAGTTGAGGATAACTTTACCGTTATCTGCGACAACAACACCTACGATAGTAAGTTTCTCCTTGTCCTGAATAAGGCTTGCACCGGCATAGTTCTTGACGTTGTTCAGGTCGAATGTATATTCAGTAACATATTCATGACCGGTTACGATGTTTGCCGGTATAGAGTTTTGGATACCCTGCGGATAGGGGAATGCTACGCATACATCATCGAATACGAGACCCTCAACATACTTCTTACCGTTGATGAAGACTTCAAGTTCCTCTTTCGTGTCAGGGGCGATGTATGATTTACCTGTATCACCGGTGAGATAGTTAGACTGCTGCCAGCCCGGTTTGCTCATACCGTTGCCTACGAGCGCGAAAGCTACACGATAGTCAACATCGTTGAAGTCGCGTACGAAGCGTGTTTTGGCACGTGCGATAATGGCGGTATGTTCTTCATTGGCCCATTCGCCTTCAACATCAATGTCACACAATGTCGACACGTTGCAGGCTTCTTTCCATGTCTGTTCGAAACCGAAAGCCACGTTGGTGTTACCCATGTATACATGAGTGCTTGCGCCGTCAAGTTCAGCGTATGGATAGCCTGACACAGTCGACAATTCAGCGCTGACCATCATTTCGTCATTGTAATGGAAGCTCAGTGCCACGAAATCTTTAGGATGAAGTTCGTTCATGACTTTCATCGAAACATAGCCAAGCGGACACCAACCGCACCACAGACCGGTGTATTCCTTAAGCAAAGGACGACGCTTAGGAACGAAGGCCATGATTGTGAATGTTGTCTGGCCTGCATCGGTTGAGCATACGTTTGCCTCACCGTTAACTTCTGTTATCTTGAGTGAGGTTGTGTATGTGCCGAGTTCTTTAATTTTGTGGAGAGGCAACATATATGTTTCTGTTGTGCCATAAGCATTGCCGAGAGCAGGAGTAAGCTCGAAATCTTTCACTGTATAAACCTGCGGGTCATCCCCGATTGTATACTCATAAGAGATTGTCTTAGCCTCATTTGAACCATAATTCACAAGACGGGTTTCGAGCATAGGTGTCTCGTCTGTGCGGAAGTAGCTTTCAGTAAGACGATTGATACCGACTGAGTAAGGAGTGTAAGCTCCTTCGAGTACTACGCGCATGCTGCTCACACGGTCAAGTTCTTCCGATTTAGATACCCATTTCAGGAATTTTCGGCTTGTGTGGATGAACAGACCGTTGGGATTAGTGCCTGTACCGACAACCAACGGGAATTTTGTTTCGTCGTTGAGTTCATTCACTGCAAACGAGAAACCTACATAAACGCCGTCTTCTGTAATCGTGTACGGTTCTGCAAATGTAGCCACAAGCTGACCTTTGTCGTTAAACTCTGCTTCTACCTGGCAGATGTCAGGTACATTCTGTTTTTTACCGTCGATAACCGCGAGTTTCAGCTCTTTGGTCATGAATGCTGAAGGATTTGCAAGATAAGGAGTGCCGAGCATGTCGACTATAACGCCACGAACCTTGCTGCCCACCATTCCTTTGTCAATAAGACGAATGGCAACATCATAATTGTCCAGAGCGGCCGTACCCCACTTCTGCTGTGCTTCGCCCGAAGTGTCATAGGTGAAGTTTATTGTGCCGTCGTTCTGGGCAGCTGCAGGCATAATTGCCATGGTAGCCGCCATTACTGTGGCTGTGAAGAATTTTTTGAACATTGTGATTATTGTTTGATAAAATTATTTGAAAATTTGTTTGGTAGCCTTCACTGTACCGTCAGAATATGTTGTGCGTACAATGCAGATTGTGTTGGCTGGATTGTTGATGCGTGCACCTGTCAAATCATAATATTCTGTTTTGACAACAGCACCGTGGTCTGCTTCTATATTTTTAATGGCTGATTTTGTAATATCCACAAATTCAGAATATGTTTCTTCGCCACCTTCTGTATAGACAGTGCGTATTTTAATTGACTCAGCGTCTTGGAAGAAGAAGTAGAGTATGTGGTCAACACCCTGGCACATGAAGTCAAGTCCGTCTGAATAGTAATAACCAATACGGGTTGTCGGGCGTGTAAGCGAACGATATTCGTCAGGATAGAATGTGAAGATTTCATCATCTACCCACATTTCGTATGACAATTTTGAGGGGTCAATCATCATGCCGGCTATGTCGACAATAGGAAGGTCGAATGATACACCTCCATAATATACTTGTTCGTTGTATGGAAGATAACCGGTCACTCTGATGGGACGCGGAGGAACACCTGGTTGACGGTCCTGATAAACCAGGCTCGGGTCATCATAGAGGTAGATGTAAGCAAGACCCTCGCCGGATTTGATAGTGTTTGTAGTGATGAGAATATTTTCTCCGGAGTTTGCAACCATAACTTTGCTGTCGGGGAAATATTTCATACTCAGGCTCGGGATAACGCCCTGTACGTCAATATAAACATTATTTACCTCGTCGTAGCGTTTTTCTGTGCTGCCGCCGGCAAAGTAAGTTATGTGGCGAGTCTGCGGGTCAACTCCAAGATATTGTTCTGATTCGAAGTTGTAGACATTGTCTTCCCCTAACGTACCTTTTGTCCATGCGTAAGGAAGGCTTTGGAGCATACCCTGAATCCATACATTTTTGTCATCATCAAAACCTAAGTTGATGTAATGACCTTCCGCATATCTTACGAGAGCCCAGTTGCTATCCATATCAATACCCTCCGGAGCTGTCAGCGGAAGAGCCGTGTGCTCTGTCATGGTCAGGTAGTAGTCGCCATATCCGGCCCATGAGTAGATGTATTTCTGCACCGGAGATGTCGTATCCAGAGCATACAGGCACATACCGAGGAGGTCTCCGTTGGTGGTATCTGTAATTTTGTCACCTTCGATTTTGAAAGTATAGTTCTGGTCTTCTGTCGTGTAGAACCATTCTTTGTCAGAATCATAGGTCATGCGTGTAGCATAATAAGTGTAATCGTCTGCGCCGTTGTACATTTTTGCTACTGGCTGGGGCAGGGGAATTGTAAGTACGTCGCCCTCGATTGTACACTTGAGCCATGAACCGCAGTTGTACTGAGAAAAAGGATTGTTCATCCATACAGTGCCGTCTTCAGCTGTAACTATTTCTACAGCAAGACCACGGTCATCTTTAAGCATGATGGCACCCGAAGCATTGGCGTAACCTTTTGAGTTACGGCTGTATAATTTTGATGTGCCCTCAGGACGGTCAAAAACGGGTTCGGCGTTTTGTTCATCATCTGCAAGAGGTGAGATGATTGAAGGAGCCTGAGCGGCAATTTTGTACTTCGGTGCTGCGTCCGGAGACATCAGGCCGTTGTAGCTCAACGGGTATGCGATATCGGTGGCTGCCGATATGCATAGAGTGGAGGCCGTCAGGCCAATTGTTAGTAAAAACTTCTTCATTTGGTTCTGTTATAGATTGAAATTGATAAAGCGTTGTGATTGATATTGCGTTTGATGTTAGGGGCAAAGGTAATAATAAAATGCAAATTCCAACAACTATACTGGTGGAATTTTTAATACCTTATTTGCTTTTGATTATAGATGCCGGGAGCATTGCCTCGCCATCTCTCCATATCTCCAAGATTATACGGTGGCTGCCTATACCTCGTTTGTCTGGTGGTGAGGCTATTGCTTGTCCAGCTGAAACTCTTTCTCCTTTACGCACTAAAGGTGTGCCAACTCCGTAGTAATGAGTGATATATCCTCTTGCATGGTGGATTTCTATATCATATCCCCGTGTTTCGGATGAATAACGGCAACCTGTCACGGTTCCGTCCGCATCAGCATAAACGTCACTGCCGGAAGGGAGAATGATTTCTGTTCGCGGACTATTTGCCGTACCCTCGGTTATGACACTGCCGGGGGCTATATCGACGAATAGTAATCCGTCTGCGGCCGCAGGATTTAGTACGCTCAGATTGTATCGCTCTCGTTCATCCATCATTTTGACGAAAGCTTTTTCCTCTTCGCTGGGTTCTGACAATAAATCTGCTTCCGGTTCGCGTATATTGACGGGTAATCTGTTGTTATGAAATGATACAGCCCGGCCAGAATCAAGTATGGCCATGATGTTTTTCACATATCCTTCTCTCTGCCGGTAGCCTTCTTCAAGAGAGTCGATGCGCATGAGGTTGCGAATCATTTGTTCACGCTCTCCGGACTTTAGATAACCCGGAAGCAGAGAACGCATCGGCGTGAGTGTCAATAAGCAACCGGCAAACAATAAGAGAATTATGAATGTCGAAGTCGCAAGCAAAATGATACTGCCCGATGTGAAGCGCATGCTCCAAACATCGGACAGACGTGTTTCATCCTCGATTATAAATCGATATGTCTTGCGCCGTCTTTTCATTTGATGACGCAAATATATAACTTTTTATTCGAACTGGTTGTCAGCTGCCGGTTCAGAGGTCAGGCTCTACTTCAAAATCCTCTTTTCCGACTCCGCATACGGGGCAAACCCAATCATCGGGAATGTCCTCAAAAGCTGTGCCGGGGGCAATTCCTCCTTCTGGGTCTCCTACTGCAGGGTCATAAATCCAATCGCATACTGTGCATCTGTACTTTTTCATAGCTTAAATTTTTTAGTTTCTGTTAATATACATTATAACAAGCGTTATGTAAATAAAGTTGGTACAGACGTATGCCATAACATAATTTTTTTGCTAATTTTGCCTTGTTTTAACCCGGCAAAGATGAAAATTCTGAAATTCGGAGGAACCTCAGTTGGCACAGTCAGAAGCCTTACAGCGGTCAGAGACATTGTTTCTGCAATCCGCGGGCGCTCTATTATTATAGTTTCTGCTCTCGGAGGTGTGACCGACATGCTTATTGATGCGGCAGTGAAGGCTCGCGACCAGATACCTTTTGACAATATTCTTGATACAATCATTATGCGGCATCGTGAAGTGATTTCTGAAATGGTCATTGACGAGCGGCGTCACAATGTTGAGAATGAAGTGGAGCAGTTGCTTGCGCAGCTGCAAAGGTTGCTGACCGGCGTTTCTCTTCTTGCCGAATTGACTCCCAGAACGAAAGACATTATCGTGGCTCTTGGTGAGAGCATGTCGTCGCGCATTGTTGCTGGTATGTTTCATGATGCAGAACGGCTTGATTCGTTTGAAATGGTCAAGACAGTTTCATGGGCCGATAAGGATGTCGCCGATACAGAACTTACTTCAAGACTGATAGTAAAGAAATATGCTGAATGCGAGGCAAAGATTGTCGTGGCCCCCGGGTTTATATCCAAAGACCGTGAAACCGGACGTATAACAAATCTTGGTCGTGGTGGTAGCGACTATACCGCAGCTCTGATTGCTGCCGCGTTGAATGCTGAGTCGTTGGAGATATGGACCGATGTTGACGGATTTATGACCGGCGATCCTCGGGTCATTACTGAAGCCACGGTCATCCCGTCAATGTCCTTTGTCGAGAGTATGGAATTGTGTACTTATGGTGCGAAGGTTATTTATCCGCCGACAATTTACCCCGTTTTTCATAAGAATATACCGATTGTCATAAAAAATACATTCAATCCTGATGCTCCGGGTACTCTTATCTCGGACGAAAAGCATGTATCTAAAGCTCGTTTCAGAGGCATATCGTCCATTCCGGACACTACTTTGGTGACAATAGATGTCCTGCCGGTAGAAACAGAGAAATATAGGAGTCGCTTGTATAATGTGCTTGCAAAAAATGCAGTCGGAGTTATATTTAATGCAGACGTTGAGGAAGGTAAAATTGCCGTTGCGCTACGAAAGCTGGAGGCGGACAATGCATGCCGTATAATAGATGAGGAGTTTGCCCCCGACCGCTCAGAAGGAAAAGTTTCTGCTGCTGAGCGTATTGATGGCTTGGCAACCATTGCTCTTGTTGGGGAAGCACTTAATACACACAATACAGTGCGTCCGACAGTCTGCGGAATATTGTCGCGGTTGAATTCACGCACTCCGGTTTTTGCAAGAGATACGTCTCCTTCAATCCTGGCATTCCTTATTGACGAAGCTCCTTTGCACAAGACTCTTAATACTCTGCACGACTTTTTTATAACCACACCCTGAAATATGAATATAAATTCTGCTAAATATCTGGTGAGTAGTCCTGACGTTTCCAAATGTCCGGCTGTGGATGCACCTGAATATGCATTTATTGGCCGCTCTAATGTGGGCAAATCTTCCCTAATCAACATGCTCACAGGGCGCAAGGGACTTGCTAAAACATCTCAGATGCCGGGGAAGACGCTGCTTATCAATCATTTCTCAATAAATGACGGCCAGTGGTACATTGTAGACCTTCCTGGATATGGTTATGCGGCACGTGGAAAGAAGCAGCGTGAGGAAATAAGACATCTGATTGATAATTACATTCTTTGCCGTGCCGAAATGACATGTCTGTTTGTCCTTATCGACTCACGTCATGAACCTCAGAAAATAGACCTTGAGTTTTTTTCTTGGCTCGGTGAGAATGGTGTCCCATTTGCAATAGTCTTTACCAAGGCCGATAAGCTTGGTGTGAACGCTCTTCAGCACAATATTGACAGCTATAAGGCGGTACTTCTTGAGCACTGGGAGGAATTGCCTCCGGTCTTTGTTACCTCGTCGCAGAGCAATCTTGGCAGAAAAGAATTGCTCGATTATATCGCGCAGGTAAATAGAGAAGTCAAAAATACACAGAAGGAAGAAGAAACTCAACCTGTCCACCTGTCATGAATCTGAAATCGTTAGTTGCCGGTAAAGGGCGCATCTCCGAAATAATTCGCTTCGGAATGGTTGGAGGCTTTGCCACTGTTCTTCAATATGGAATATATGTCATATTTGTCGATGCAGTCGGTGTCCCGGCTGTAGTGTCAACAATCATAAGCTATGCCATAAGTTTCATATTCAACTTTTTCCTTTCGAACTACTTTACATTTAAGACAAAACCTAACGCGCTGAAAGGTCTTGGTTTTACACTAAGTCACTTAATCAATATGGGTATGCAGGTGGGTCTTGTGGCTATTTTCAAATCCCTCGTCGGTAATACTCTTGCACTTCTTCCGGCCATGGCCATTTGTATTCCGGTTAATTACCTGCTCGTACGTTTTTTCTTGACAAACAGCCGTTTTGAAAAGAAACAGACCAAGTAAGAATTTTCTTACCTGGTCTGCCAGATATATGAAATGGTAGAGGTCAATGGCCTCTGCCATTTTTATTTAAGACGCAGATACGAATATCCGTATCTTTCCGCAGCAGCTCTATCAAGTTCTTCGCGGAATTCAGGAGCGGCTATGCTGATAAGCAGTTTCGCGCGTTCAGGCAGATTTTTGCCGCGTAGGTTGACTGCTCCGTATTCTGTCACGATGTAGTGAGCCTGGAAACGTGTAGTCACAACCCCTGCACCAGGTGTCAGTACTGGTTTAATCTTATTTACACCCTTACTGCTCTTGGACAGCATGGCAAGGAAAGAGATGCCTCCTTTGCTTCGTGAAGAGCCGTAGACAAAATCGTGTTGTCCGCCAATGCCCGAATAAATCTTGGTGCCTATGGAGTCGGCGCAAATCTGGCCGGTAAGGTCAATTTCCAGACATGAGTTGATAGACATTACATTATCATTCTGCGCAATGATAAATGGGTCATTGGTCCACGCAACATCCTTGAACACCATCTCCTTGTTGTAGTCCATGTGACGATACAGATTGTTCGAACCGAGTGCCAGAGATGCTACACTTTTTCCCGGCATTACCTTCTTCAGCGAGTTGTCGATTACTCCGCTTTCGATAAGAGGTAGAACTCCATCAGTCATTGCTTCAGTGTGAAGGCCAAGGTGTTTGTGGTCTTTTAATGCACGTATTACGGCATTGGGAATACCCCCTACACCAATCTGAAGACAACCTCCGTCTGGTATGAGTTCGGCAATATAGTTGCCAATCTTGATTTCATTATCAGTCGGAACCGGGGTCGGAACTTCAACCAGAGGGTCATCTACTTCCACGACGGCCGCCAGTTTTGAGATATGGATAACTGGGTCACCATACGAGAATGGCATGTGAGGATTAATCTGTGCGATGATGACCTTTGCACATTCCACAGCAGAATAGGCGAGGTCGGCTGATACTCCATAGCTGACATAGCCGTCCTTATCAGGCATACTGCAGTTCAGAAGCACAACATCCACCGGGCAGATGCCTTCGCGGAACAGACGTGGTACTTCGCCAAGGAAGCAAGGTGTAGCGGCTCCATAGCCTTCTGCAATCCAATTGCGCACACTGTTCGAGACGAACATCGAGTCTACAAGAAATGAATTCTTGTATTCCGGCCGGCAATATGGCGCAGGTCCTCTAGTTACGGCAAATGCTGAATAAAGGACCACATCGCGCAGTTCATCACCGCGACGTGCCATAGCGGCGCAAAGTACTTCGGGCACAGATGTGCTTCCCTGAATATATACATGGTCGCCGCTTTTTATCAGCTTGACAGCCTCATCGGCAGTCATATACTTAGCAGTGGTCATTATTAAAGGCTTTGAGTCTCTCTTCGAGATGTTTGTAATCTTCATCGCTGTTCAGCATGGATACGGTGATACGCAGACCATTCTGTTCGCTACCTGTGCCGGGAAGTGAAATGGCGGCAACTCCGTAGCGTAGCAGTTCATTCTGAATTTCTTCGCTGGTCATATCTTTATATCCTACTGTAAAGAAGAACCCGTCTGAGATAGGTTCGTTGCCGTCCATTGAATAGACAATGTGGAAGCCGTTGTCGGTGAAAAGTTTTTTTGCTATTCCGCCTCGACGCTCATATTCCTTGCAATCAGCCACGAAATTTAATTTGCCGTCGGCTGCCGCGTCCAGCATTGCAGCCAATGCATACTGCGCAGAGTGGCTTGTGCCTGACGATGCTGCATAAAGCACCCCGTAGATATATGCATCGCCGAAAGCAGGCATATCGTAGAATGATGCTAAGTAAGGATAATGGCGTTCGTATACACTCTTGTTCATGCATACCATGGCTATGCGCTGGCCTGCGTAGCTGAATATCTTTGATGCCGACAGAAGCAATATCCAGTTGTCGGTGTATTTTGCTACAGAGGGTACATACGGTGCTTCGTAGGGGTGGCTGAAGTCGCTGCGGAAGTCCATACCCATGTAGGCGAGGTCTTCCATTACAATGATGTCATACTTGGTAGCCATGCGTCCCATGATTTCAAGTTCCTGGTCGGTCAGGTTGGTCCATGCAGGGTTGTTGGGGTTGCTGTAAATCAAACCTGTTACATTCCCTTTCGAAAGGATGCTTTCAAGTTTGGCTTCAAGTTTATCACCACGATAGTCGTAGATGTCAAACTGCGCAATATTCAGTCCGAGAATTTTTGCCTGCGTGTGCTGTGCGGGAAAACCGGGGTTGATGAAGAGCATTGTGTCCTTCTTAGGGTCACGCTGTCCAAGCAGAAGCATGGTAGTAAAACTACCCTGCATAGAACCTACTGTCGGGATGATGTATTTACCGTCGAGGTCTATGTCAAGAAATGCCTTGATGAAGCGTGAGGCGGCGGTTTTCAGTGCGGGAAGACCTGGTATTGCCGGATATTGGTTAGCAATACCGTCCTGAAGCGCTTTGCATTCGGCTTCAATGCCAATGGCATTTGCGGGGATGCCGGGGTTACCTACTTCAAGATGAACGAATGATTCGCCGCTTTTTCCCTCCATAGCGGCAGCCACTGCGCATACCTGGCGTATTGTTGCTTTGGTTATGTCTGTTATATTGAGGCTGCGCAGTACTTCCTGCATGGCCTCTTTGCTCAATGGTAACATATTTAAGCGAAAGGAATTAACGGTTCTTCAGCATTTCCTGCGTATAGGCGAGGCCTGCGCGGAATGCCTTGATGTTCATTTCTACTATGTTCTCACCCTTTGCACCGAATACTGTGCGGATGCCGTCTTCTATTTTTGATACTTCTATTTCTATGAACGGAGCGGCTGCACCAAGGAGAACCATGTTTGAAGAACGTGCTGACGCAGTTTCCTTTGCCAGCATATCCATATCGAACGCCACAACGTTGGGGTAGGAAGCGAGTTCGCCCTCTACCTCTTCCATTGCGGGATAGTTGTCAATGTTGATAAACGGGGTTGTGTTAGTGACAATCCAACCCTTGGGAGCGAGATATTCCACATAGCGCAGAGCCTCCATTGGCTCAAGAGATACGATGAGGTCCGCACCGCCGAATGGGATGAGGTCAGAGTGGATAGGCTCTGAGCTGATGCGGAGGTTCGACTGAACATCGCCACCGCGCTGGCTCATTCCGTGAACCTCTGCCTGCTTGATATAGAGATTTTCTTTCAGGGCGGCAGCTCCGAGTATAGTGGCAATTGAAAGAATACCCTGGCCGCCTACACCTGCCAATATAATATCTGTTTTCATTACTTTTTCTTGATTTTTTAGTTGGCTTGATTTCTAACCTTCAGCTCGACTTATGCTTTTTTTGCTTTGGCGGAAGCATGGCGACGAGCTGTCTGGATGCACTCTCTTACTGAAATGATTACTGACAGACCTTTGTAGTCGATTTCTTCCTTAAACAGAGCTTTCATCTCTTCATGGTTCTTGGGTAGGGAATCGATGGTGCGTACATGTGCGGGGTCTGCGCCCAGTCCTGTACAGATTTCAACGAGTTTGCCTGTGCCCTGGCTGTCCTGACCGCCGGTCATGCCTGTAGTCAGATTGTCGGAAATAATTACTGTCATCGGGGTGTTCTCGTTGATAGCATCAAGCAAGCCGGTCATACCAGAGTGAGTGAAGGTTGAGTCGCCGATGATTGCTACTGCAGGATGCTGACCTGCATCGGCTGCACCTTTGGCCATTGTGATTGAAGCACCCATGTCTACAACTGTGTCGATAGCGTTGAATGGAGAAAGCCAACCCAATGTATAGCAACCTATATCGCCAAACACCTTCGGGTCTTTGTATTCAGCCAATGCAGCATTCAGTGCGCCGTAAACGTCGCGGTGTCCGCAACCTTGGCATAATGCCGGAGGACGGGGTACTGTACGCTGTGAAGCGGAAAGGAGGCTTTCGGGCTTAACAAGCAGAGAGTCTATTTCTGCGCAACCGATTTCCTTCATTATTTTTTCGAGTCCTTCCTTTACATTGTCGGGATTGAGTTCACCTGTACGGGGGAATTCGCCTGTCAGCTTGCCATATATGCGTTTCGGGTTGTTGAGCAGACCGCGGAGCATAGGTTCGATGAACGGCTGTCCTTCTTCAATGACTACGAGGCTCTCGCATTCATCTGCAAGACGCTGAATCATTTTCTCCGGCAGAGGGTATTGTGAGATTTTCACTACAGGATAAGGACATTTCTCTTTGAAAGCCTCGTTGAGATAGTTGAAAGCGATACCTGAAGCTATTATGCCAAGCTTATGGTCTGCGCCTTCCACATATTTATTATATGGTGATTTTTCCGATTCTTCCTTCAGACGGTCGAAATCCTTAATCAATTCGGGATAGCGACGTTTTGAGTTGCCGGGCATAAGTACCCACTGGTTGGTTTTTGAGGGGTATTTGAGTTCGTTTTGCGGACGAGCCTCTGTGTCGACTTCTACAGTAGCACGTGAGTGAGATAGGCGTGTTACGAAGCGCATCAGTATCGGTATCTCAAAACGCTCGGACAAGTCGAAGCCGTAAGCAGCCATGTCGTAAGCTTCCTGCTGGTTCGATGGCTCAAGAGTCGGGATAAGGGCGAAATTTGAGTAAAAGCGAGAGTCCTGTTCGTTCTGAGATGAATGCATCGAAGGGTCGTCGGCAGCTATCACAATCATACCGCCGTTGGCACCTGTCATTGCAGAATTGACAAAAGCATCCGCAGCCACGTTCATGCCAACATGCTTCATTGAAACCATTGAGCGTTTGCCGCAGAAAGACATGCCGAGAGCTTCCTCAACGGCTGTCTTTTCATTGGACGACCAATGAGAGTGGATGTTGCGCTCTTTAGTAAGAGGATGATTTTGTACGAATTCAAGAATTTCTGTCGAGGGTGTGCCGGGATAGGCATACGCCCCGGACAAGCCGCTGTTCAGTGCGCCGAGAGCGAATGCTTCGTCGCCTAATAGCAAAAGCTTAGTTTTCATGAGTAGTTATAGATTTAGCTTGTGTATTTTTTATGGTTTGTTTCCGCAAAAATAATCAAAAAAACGTTCTCCTGCAAGTGACTTGGATAATTAAGTGTTTAGTGTGGCTTAAACCGGGCAGAGGGTAGGCTTGTCTAACGTACAAACCACGACCGGCAGGAGATAGTCTGGAAAATTATCCGTAAGATTTTTATGTGTGTTTCAAATATAATTTGTAATTTAGCACGGATATTTCGAAAATGAAAACACGGATAGAGAGTATATTTTAACGTAAATAATTAATTAATAACCTGATACACTATGTTCAAAAAACTAAGCATCCTGTTTGTGGCCGTTGTGGCCGCCCTTTCCGCGTTTGCGGAACTTCCGTCTGTTCAGCTGAAGGACATCAACGACAACAATGTCAACACAGCAGAACTTTCCAACAACGGAAAACCTTTCGTAATTAGCTTCTTCGCTACCTGGTGCAAACCCTGTTTGCGTGAACTCAAGGCTATCAGCGAAGTTTATCCCGACTGGCAAGACGAAACGGGCATGAAGCTCATTGCTGTCAGCATCGATGAAGCTCAGAACGCTCAGAAAGTAAAACCGCTTATCCAGGGCAAAGGCTGGGATTATGAAGTGCTTCTTGACGTAAACGGCGAATTCAAGCGTCAGATGGGCGTGACCGATATTCCTCATGTATTTATTGTAGACGGTCAAGGTAATGTCGTTTGGAATCACAAAGGTTACATCGACGGTGGAGAAGAGGAAATCTACGAAAAACTCGTCGAACTCTCAAAGTAATTACCTCTAAGTCGGCGGTGCGGCCTCTGTAAGGTTGCACCGTCGTCCAACTTATGCTAATTTTCCATACTACACCTATATCAATGAAAACCAGAAAATCCAGCTTGGCTTACCTTACGCTTGCAGCGGCCATTCTTCCGGCTGCTGCTTACGCTGATAAGGTGGAAGCTCCTGCCGACACGGCGAAAATTCCCCTGACGTTTATGAACAGAACAGTCATGGCTACGCCTGTCGACTATGCCGCGATGCCGAAGAAACAACCGTTCTTCCGTTTCAACGGTAGTATCCAGACCGAATTCCTCATACCGCAGGATGATTCCAAAATCGGTACAGAACCCTATGCAGGCGATGTCCTTAACAATACTTATGTTGACCTCAGCCTAAATAATCAGTACATTTCATTCGGCGGACGTTTCGAATGGGCTAAGTGGCCGCTCCCCGGCTTTGAAAAAGACTTCGAAGGTTGGGGCGTTCCATATCTTTGGGCAACCGGCAAGTACAAATGGGCAAGCCTGACGGTAGGTGATTTCTACGAGCAGTTCGGCTCAGGCCTGATTCTCCGTACATACGAAGAAAGAAGTCTTGGTAAAGACAATGCCATTCGAGGCGGACGTCTGAAACTCAATCCTCTTGCAGGTGTATCGTTCACCGCCTTGGGTGGTAAACAGCGCCGTTATTGGGAGCACAACTCAGCATGGTTATGGGGTGCTGACGCCGAGTGGGCAATCAACGAAAGTTTTAAGAATGCGTTCACTCCCGGCTACGGTCTTACGTTCGGTTTCTCTTATGTGGGTAAACACGAGAAGGATGAGCTTGTTCCTGATGAAACTGAAACACATCGTCTTAATTTGCCGCGCAATATAGCTGCTTTCGACGGTCGTGTACAGGCGAAACTGAAAGATTTCAGTATTCTTGCAGAGTTCGCAACAAAGAACAATGACCCGAACTCTGACAACGGTTACACATATCGCCGGGGAACGGCCGAGATGCTGTCTGTGACATACGCATCTAAAGGTCTGAGTGCGTACGTTCAGGCTAAGCGCAGCGACAATATGTCATTCCGCTCAAAACGAACAATGACAGGTATTTCATCGTTCGTCAACCACCTGCCTGCATTCACTCTTACTCAAACGTATGCTCTGGCTGCAATGTATCCTTATGCCACACAGCCTGATGGCGAATGGGCATTTCAGGCTGAAGTCCGCTATCTCTTCAAACGCGGCACAGCCCTTGGCGGTAAGTATGGTACAAACGTACGCGTGTCAGGTTCTTACATCTCAGCTCTTGACCGCCTGCGTCCTACCGACAAAGGTGGTGTAGCGCCTATCGGTTCTGACGGTTTTGGTGCAGCTTTCTGGAAAATGGGTGGTTTGAACTATGCGGATGCCAACCTCGAAATCAATAAGAAATTCAACAAGCACTTACAGTTTACTCTTTTCTACCTCTATCAGAAATATAACCAGCGTGTTGTTGAAGGTCATGGCGAGAGAGGCGATATGGTAAATTCAAATATCTTCATTCTCGAAGGACAGTGGAAAATGAACCGTAAGTCTCAGCTTCGTTGGGAACTCCAGTATCTTACTACCAAGCAGGATAAGGGTGACTGGGTTGCAGGACTTGTTGAGCTTTCGCTCGCTCCGCACTGGATGTTTACATTCACCGATACTTATAATGTGAGCAAAACCGGCATCTTGTATTCACATCAGAACTACTATAATGTACAGGTGACATATTCTTATCGTGCAAATCGTTTCCAGTTAGGATATGGCCGTACAAAAGCAGGATATAACTGCTCAGGTGGTGTATGCCGTTGGGTGCCCGCATCGAAAGGTTTCTCTATAGCGTACAATTTCACATTCTAATTTTTAATAGAACTATACCTTACAATGAACAAGATAATAAAGAATTTAGCATTTGGAGCGGCAGCGACTCTATGTCTTGCCGCAACAAGTTGCGACGATATAGATAAGGACGACCGATATATCGACTACGAAAAACCACGTTCTGAGAAAGTGGTGGTTATGTGGAAATTTACCGGTCAGCGTTGTATCTATTGCCCCGGTGGCGATGAGGTAATAAATGCCATCCACGCCGCTAACCCTAACAACTTTATTGCCGTAGGTCTTCATCCGGAGAATGACAACTTTACGAAACCTTTGGGTGGTCTTGACCTGACATGTCCGGCGGCTACGGCTTATAAGGCATATTATACACCCCAGACATTCCCATACGCAATTGTCGACGGCAAGAGCAATCTGCAGGGTAGTGTTCCTTCAAAATGGCGTGCATTCGTTATAGACGAATTGGAAAATTCGACATCTCCCGCCTACCTGACACTCAATACCGACTATAATGAAGATACCCGTACAGTGGAAATTGACTACAACGTCCTCTTTACAGACGTAGTGAGACCAACCTGTATGATTCAGCTGTGGATTATTGAGAACGGTATCGTTGGCCCGCAGTTGCTTACAGACGGTCGTGACAACGAGTATGTTCACAACCACGTGCTCCGCGCGGCAGTCAATGGCGATTGGGGTACTCCAATCGACGGCGACATCATACCGTCATTTGTTGAAGACGGTACAGCTTCTTTCGAACTTGCCAAAAACTGGGTGGCTAAAAATTGTCAGGTTGTTGCCTTTATCTATGATAAGGACAACAAGAACATCTATCAGGGTGCTATCTGCAATGTTGTGGAGGATGCTCCCGCACATTAATAATTAATAATTTAGTCTAACATCAAACTTTCACAGATAGACAAAGCAATGAAAAAGACTCTGCTGACGCTATTGTTCATGATGACGACACTCTTCTGCCTCAATGCGCAGAACGCCGTGACATGGAACATCAAGCTCGTAGGCGACAAGACGGAAAATCCGTCTGTCCAGATGACAGCTACTATCAAACCGGGATACCACATGTATGCCGTTGATAATCCTGCCGGAGGTTCCAACCCGCTCGAATTTCATTTCGACGTCAAGGGTGTGAAACTCGATGGCAAACCCGTAGCTAACAAGAAATACACCGTAGAATTCGACGATGTATTCGAAATCAACCAGCATTTCTACTCAGGTAGTGTAACCTTTACTCAGAAACTGAAACCCACAGCTAAGGATTATAGCGTGGATGTCGAGGTCAAAGGTCAAGCTTGCAACGACGGTGGATGTGTGCCTCTGTTCGCTTCAAAAAGTTTCAAAGGCACTTCTCCGGTAGCAACAGCTGAACCTGAAGAAACATCTGACGAGGCACTTGCAGAAGAGGTTGCTAATCCTGCAGACTCCACTATGGTGGCTGCGGCAGTTGCGGCAGACCAGACTGAGCTTGACAAAGGCTGGTGGGCAAATGTTGAAGACGAACTCAATTCTGCCGGCGACACATCGGACACACAGGAATCGCGTAGCCTCTGGTATATCCTTATTGCCGGTTTTATCGGTGGTCTCATTGCGCTGGTTACTCCCTGCGTATGGCCTATGATTCCTATGACCGTAAGCTTCTTCCTCAAGCAGAATAAGGACAAGAAGAAATCAGTACGTTCAGCTCTGCTCTACGGCATATCAATCATCGTGATTTATGTTGCCCTGGGTCTGATTGTTACTATAGTCTTTGGTGCAAGTGCTCTGAACGACCTTGCTACAAGCGCCCTCTTCAACATTATCTTCTTCCTGTTGCTCGTAGTATTCGGTATCTCCTTCATGGGCGGTTTCGAACTAACGCTGCCAGCATCATGGACTAATAAGATGGACTCGAAGGTCGACTCTACCACAGGCTTCCTCAGCCTCTTCTTCATGGCCTTCACTCTGGTGCTCGTATCGTTCTCATGTACAGGTCCGATTATCGGTACTCTGCTTGTTGAGGCAGCCGCATCGTCCGACTTCCTCTCACCCGCAGTCGGAATGTTTGGCTTCGCACTCGCACTGGCCATACCTTTCGGTCTGTTCGCAATGTTCCCCACCATGCTCAAGTCAATGCCCAAGAGCGGCGGTTGGCTCAACAGCGTGAAAGTAGTCCTTGGCTTCCTTGAACTTGCGCTTTCACTCAAGTTCCTCTCTGTGGCTGACCTTGCATACGGCTGGAGAATACTTGACCGTGAAGTGTTCGTTTCTCTCTGGATTGTAATCTTTGCTCTGCTCGGCGTATATCTGCTCGGCAAAATCACATTCCCCCATGACTCAAAGGTGGAAAAGACAGGTGTGACACGTTTCATGCTTGCCGTAATCAGCTTCTCATTTGCAGTATATATGATTCCCGGTCTATGGGGTGCTCCTCTGAAAGCAATCAGCGCGTTCGCTCCTCCGACACATACTCAGGACTTCTCATTGTTTGAAGGCGATGTATCCGCGCAGGTTGATGACTTCGACGAGGCTATGCGTCTTGCTCAGACACTCAACAAGCCTGTCCTGCTCGACTTCTCAGGCCATGGTTGTGTAAACTGCCGTAAAATGGAAGCTGCAGTATGGACAGACAAAGACATCAAGGCTTCAATCGACAATGACTTCATCCTCGTGACACTGATGGTTGACGAAAAGCAGCCGCTTCCCGCACCCATAGAAGTGACAGAGAGCGACGGCACAAAACGCAAATTGCGTACAGTGGGTGATAAGTGGAGTTATCTGCAGCGCTCTAAATTTGGAGCTAACGCACAGCCGTTCCACGTAATCGTCGACAAGGAAGGTCATCCTCTCGCACCAGCTTTCGTATATAAAGAAGATGTGCCTGCTTACAAGAACTTCCTTGAAACAGGTAAATCAAACTACGCTAAAAAAGCCAATCAGTAATATTGGTATTCATAAGAGTTCCGGACGTCCTGACCGCAGGGCGTCCGGTCTTTTTTTGTCTGCAGATAAGTTTTATATATCTTTACAGCATAATAAATACTGACACTGATGTTGAAAAAATTATTTACGATATTCTGTCTGCTGTTTATGTCGGTGGAGATTGCGCATGGCCGCACATATTATGAATGTGCGGAAGCCGCTGATTCTTTAATTGCCGTTGGCAATCTCGGCGAGGCCGAAAGTGTTTTGCTTGAGGCACTACGGGCCGAACCTGCCAATCCTCTTAACTCAATGTTGCTCTCTAATCTTGGAATAGTACGACATCGGACAGGCAACTATGCCGGAGCACTCGAAGCTCTTGATGCAGCGGTAGCCATGACACCCAATTCGACGGTGGCTATCAATAACCGTGCGCGTGTGCGAATCAGTATGCAGGATTATTCCAGTGCAATAGAAGACCTCGACCGGGTGCTTGATATAGACCCCCGGCATGTCAATGCCCGATTGACCCGCGGTTCGGTATCGCTCATGCTGAAAAGAACTGAAGAAGCTATAGCTGATTTTAAGACAGTCCTGAATGGAGATGAGGGTAATGCGGAGGCGCTTGCCGGAATGGCGCATGCGCTCGAAACACAATCGGACTTCGAAGGTGCTTTGCAATATTACAACCGCGCTATGGCTGAGAGCGGGGATGCTGAATTATTGGTCGACAGAGCATTACTTAAAATCCGCTTGGGCGACCTCCGTGGGGCGGATGAGGATGTGCGAGAGGGACTGACGAAATGGGGTACGGACGGCAATCTAATCCTCATACGCGGGTATCTTGCCCGACTGCGTTACCGCAATAAAGAGGCCGCTGAAGACCTGTTTCTGGCAAGAAAATATGGTGCGGATGCAGCTCTGATACGAGAGCTGTTTCCTTCTTCCTCTAAATAAGCGCATTAGGTTTTTTCTGGGAAAATAGAAAAAAATTCCTTTGCCTGAGCGCCTGAATTTTCTTAATTTTGCTCTCCCGTTACGAAAAAATCGGGTCATATTCTTGGACGAACTATCCTTACATATTGAGTATCTACTGCATAGGCATGACTGCGTCATACTCCCCGGTATAGGCGCATTGCTTGTGTCGACCACACCCGCGTGTGTGGCCGAGGATATGAGTACACTCACTCCGGCAGTTCGCCAGATATGTTTCAATGCCGCACTGCGGCGTTCCGACGGACTTCTGGCTGCATCGTATGCACGCCGCATGCAAATCAGTTTCGAAGATGCACAGACAATAGTTTCGAGACTTATGTTGCAGATATCGGAAATGATAGCCGGTGGTCAGACAGTCGCGCTCGGACGCATCGGAACATTAAGGGCTACATCAGAAAGCAGTGTGGAATTTATGCCCTCTGACAGCTTATCTCTCGAAACACGATATTTCCAGCCAGTAAGAATGTCGAAGATAGGGCGTAAGAAAGAGATATCGGAGATTTCTATTGCCACTGACCGAATTACGCGTTCCCGCAAGTTCGATTGCGAAAAGAATTACTATGTAGCAATCAACAAGACGTTCGCCCGGGTGGCTGCAATATTCTGTCTGGTAGTTTTGGCAGCAGTGTCAGTCTATTACCCCTCGAACGAGTATCACAACTCTGCTTACAGAACCGACCAAGCGTCACTTGTACCGGTCAAAATGATAGCGGATATTTCCAGGACGGTTGTGGATACAATGGAGCGAGAAGCGACATCGGTTAAGGTTGAGAGTGACAGTACAGCCCGCTATTATCTGATAGTGGCATCGCTTCGCAGCGCAGCCGAGGCTAATCAGTATGTATCCGGTCATGCGGACAGTAACTTGCAAGTGGTGGGTGGCAAGAAAATCCATAGGGTTTATGCCGCCAAATCCGACGACCGGGACTCGCTGCTCAAAATCATGCGCAGTGCCGATTTCAAGTCCCGCTATTCCGACGCCTGGATTTGGACAAAATAATCTTGCGGATACAACCTCGCAAACACGTAAAAACAGGTATCTGACGCAAAGCCCTTGCGTTCCTACAATTTTTATATTAACTTTGCTACGCATATCGCTCACCGAAGCCCGATATGGGTTAAGCGGGAGGGATGCAGACATAAATAAAAGAGCGTTTATCAAGCGCATATCTTGGCTTTCCAGAATCTCGCAAATTCTAATCTCGGTCAGGAATGTAGCAACGGTAGATGTCCTTCAGGTATGATATATGTATACGTGACAGTTATTGACTGCCACACGTCATATCATACAGCGTGAGGCTTCGGCGTTGCTCTTTCTACCGAGATGGGCAAATGCGAGAGCCTTGGAAAGCGGGGAGAGCAACAGGTACAGGCTTTCACGCTTCTTTTTTTTAACTATCAGTCCGACTTTGGAAAGCCTATAGGACATGATAGAATTATCATGAAACAAAACAAAAACGAAGAACTTCAGTCACGTCGCCAGTTCTTCAAAAAAGCAGCTAAGTCTGCTCTGCCAATCCTCGGCGCAATTGCATTAAGTCAAATTCCAGGCTTGAGTAATGCCTCAGAGTCTTCTTCTACTTCATGTGGTTCTTGCCGGTATACATGTACTGCTTGTGTAGGCGGATGTATGGATAGATGTGCAAGAAGTTGCAGTGCATGTAGTTTTGGATGCTCTCATAGCGCCAAATAATATTCAATAGAATTGGACTACTAATGAAGGGTGTTGCAGAAGCGAAAAATAAGATTTAAGCGTAAAATATATTCTTCTGCAACACCCTTAAAAGCATCGAGACTAATGAAAGAAAAGAAGATAGCAAACGAATGGAAAAGCGGCAGTTCAAAAACAATTACATTCATTGTAACAAAAGATTGTCAGCTGGCATGTAAATATTGTTATTTAGTTGGTAAGAATGAAAATGAAAAGATGAGTTTTGAAATTGCAAAACAAGCAATTGATTATATTATTGACAATATCGAAGTAAGTGACAGTGAAAGTGGTATATGGGATTTTATAGGAGGAGAACCTTTTCTTGAGATAGACCTGATAGATATGATATGTGATTATATAAAAAAGACTATGTATGAGAAAAATCATCATTGGTTCAACTCCTACAGATTTAGTTTCTCTACAAATGGAATCAATTATCATACACCACAAGTACAAAATTTTATTACGAAAAACCATAATCATCTTTCCATTGGTATCACAATAGACGGTACAAAGAAGAAACATGACCTTAATAGAATATGGAAAGGAATAAATCCAGAAAAAGGGTCTTATGAAGATGTTGTCAAAAATATTCCTCTTTGGTTGGAACAGTTCCCTTATGGTGGAACTAAGGTAACGATTAGTTCGGCAGATATTCCTTATATTAAAGAATCCGTCTTACATCTCTATTCTTTAGGAATACACGAGGTTAATATAAATGTAGTATTCGAGGATGTCTGGAAAGAGGGGGATGACACTCTCTTCGAAAATCAGCTCATAGATTTAGCTGATGCAATAATTGATAATAAATTGTATGAGGAAAATGTTTGCTCGTTTTTTTCAGAAAACATAGGTAAACATCTTGACCCAATATTAGAAAATCAAAATTGGTGTGGTGCCGGGAAAATGTTATCGGTAGATGCTGCAGGTAATTTTTATCCATGTACTCGTTTTGCTGCATACTCTCTTAGAGATAAGAAACCCATTATTATAGGTAATGTGAAGGAAGGGATAGACAAAAACAAACTGCGTCCGTTCCTGACTCTCGACCGTACTACTCAAAGCAATCAGGAATGTATCGACTGTGAGGTGGCAAGTGGTTGTGCATGGTGTCAAGGGGAGAACTATGATGCGGCAGATACACCAACTATTTACCAACGTTCTACGGCTATATGCAAGATGCACAAGGCACGTGTAAGAGCCAATAATTATTATTGGAACAAACTATACCGTAAGCTCGAATTGGAGGAGAAGAGAGAAGAATATAACAAAACACATAAGCAACTAACTCAAAAACCGTGCTGATATGTTGAAGTATCTAATAATACCATTGACTAAGGATGCCGTCTCTTTTTGTCATTATGACAGAGGTGACGATGAGAATATCTTGATTGATATCAATACACTTAAGTCTGCGATTTTCTGGGCAATGAAAGAGAATCTGAATATTCAATTTTTATTTCCCGACTATGAGTTGCCAGAGGAGTATAAACAAGTTATAGACACTATAGACCATGCCTCGATTGTCTGCTCAACATGTAAGGACTCACAAATGAGAGAAGATGCAGATGTAGTAGTGTTTGATTCTTGGGAGGCTATAAAAGACTATTCTTTTAGCGACGCAAAGAGCTATGTTGTACGCACCGACAAGGAGGGTTTCTTTAGTAATGCGCATCTACTAAATGACGTTATAAAAAATGTTGACCGACTTGTTGTGGTATTGACTAATCCGGAAAATTTCTCAGATGTTGATTTTGAGAGGTATAAGACAATTCTTGAAACGTTGATACCTATTGTAGCAACAGAATATAAGAATAACCGTGTTGTGCATTTCAATCTGTTGACAGATAGATTGTTTTTGGATAAAATGAACAACTGTAATGCCGGTGATGAGAATATAACATTTGCACCTGACGGCAAATTCTATATTTGTCCCGCTTTTTATCTTGACGGTAGTGATGATGCGGGTGATATAGAAAGTGGTCTTGACATAAAAAACAGACAGCTTTTGAAACCTGACCATGCTCCAATATGCCGAAAATGCGATGCATATCAATGTCGTCGTTGTATTTGGATTAATCGTAAAACAACACTTGAGGTAAACACACCGTCGCATGAGCAATGTGTTATTGCTCACATAGAGCGTAATGCTTCAAAGAAACTCTTAGAACAAATCCGTCAATATGGGATACCTTTACCTGATAGAGATATTCCCACGATTGATTACTTAGACCCATTTGAAATAATAAAACAATAAATAAAATGAAAAAAGAAGTAGGACAGGTTACGCCTGAAGAGCGTGACGAAATACAGGCGTTGTTTGAGCGTCGCAATGGTCTAAACGAGCTTGCCAAAATTCTCACAGAAGAGAATACCGAGTTGTATGAACGCCTGATAAAAGATATGGGAGAGACAGGCACAAAGTTCCAGAATTGGTGGGACAGAATGGCTGCTAAATATCAATGGGAAGGGAATGAGAACGGCCATTGGGAAATTAATTTTGACACTTGTGAGATAATTCTCGAAATACCGGAATAATATGATATTAGGATTTATCGGAACCACCGAGTTGCTGCTAATCGGCGGTTTGGCTCTATTGCTTGTAGGAGGCAAGAAATTGCCTGAAATGATGCGTGGCCTGGGCAAAGGTGTACGCGAGTTCAAAGATGGCATGAATGAACCTCTGGCAGATAATCATACCATTCCGAATGATACTCAGCATAATGATATGCAGGAGGATACAGAAACGTCTGATAAATAACATTTTTTTATATGAAGCTTTGTCGAGTACTTATTAGAAACATATTCTTGTTTGCGTCAATTCTATTGTGCGTCACTACAGCCCAGTCATATTATAATGAAACAAAATTCACATGCTCACATTGTGGTGGTACTGGAGAATTCGAGTGCTCGAGATGCAAAGGGGAAGGAACTCTTCAATGTAAGAAATGTCAGGGCAGAGGGTATGACAAAATTCGCGATGGAGAACAGGTGAGTTGCCTAAATTGCAATGGACGCGGTTTCATAGATTGCGGTAAATGCAAAGGTACACAATACACTAAATGTGGTGAGTGTGGAGGGATAGGATATTATTTCGAAAGGGCATGTGAAAATTGCAACGCAACAGGTATTAAAAATTGTTGGGTTTGTCATGGAACAGGATATAGAGGCCATAGAACAGAAAAAGTTATATGTAAAAAGTGTAATGGTACGCAATTAATGTTGTGTCCAAGCTGTAAAAATAATCCTCGATACAGATTGCACGAATGTAAACAATGTAAAAACTCCGGAAAAGTCAAATGTACACATTGTGCCAATGGAACAAAAAGGAAAGATTTTCCGAAAAGATGTAATTCATGTTTCGGGAAAGGGCAATCCAAGTGTATGTCTTGTCATGGAAGAGGTCGTTATAGGGTATACGGTACCAATAAATATTGATGTATATGGTTTCAGCTGATATGATGACATTCGGAGGACATCTTGAAGTCCTCCGCCGTATGATAATAAGGGTTGCGATTGTGACCCTTATTTTCGCATGTATGATTTTCGCGTTTAAGGATTTGACGTTTAATATTCTACTTGCACCAAGTGAGTGGGACTTTACTACTTACCGGCTGATTGAGGATTTATGCAGAATATTTAATCCTGATTTCAGCTTCGAAGAGTTTCATGTAGACATGATTGCGACGGATTTGTCAAGTCAGTTTATGACGCATATCTCAACGTCGATATATTTAGGACTCCTATGTGCTTCTCCATTTATCCTGTTTGAAGTGTTCCGGTTTGTTTCGCCAGCATTGCTCGATAGCGAAAAGAAATATTCGGTTCAGATAGTAGTGATTATATATTTACTGTTTGTTCTTGGAGTATTGATGAGCTATTACATATTGTTCCCGATTTCTTTCAGATTTTTGGGAACGTATTCAGTTGCCGACAAAATCCACAGTACCATTACGTTGGATAGCTATATTTCCTCTTTTATTACGTTGACTTTATTGATGGGATTAGTTTTTCAGTTGCCTGTATTGGCTTTTGTATTGGGTAAGATGGGTTTTATTCATTCCGGTTTTTTGAAGAAATACCGTCGCTATGCATTTCTGACTATATGTGTAGTGGCTGCTATAATCACACCCCCGGATGTAATGACGTTGATACTTGTGGCTATACCTTTATATATATTATATGAGGTGAGCATTAAAGTTATAGAACGTGTTGAGGATAATGGTGATACTGATTTGGAATAATTGAATCAATTGAAGCGAAATAATCTCGCGGATACAGCCGCAAACAGCTATCGGACGCAAGAGCTTTGCCTTCTTGTATAACAAAATAAACCCGGCGGTGAGTGGGTCACTGCCGGGTTTGTTGTCTGTTTTATTTCGCTATTATTTTGCGAGGAGGCGTTGTGTGTATGTCTTGCCGTTGGTCTTCACATTGAGGACGTAGCATCCGGCAGCAGGCATATTTACATTGAAGACTCCGCTTTGAGTGGTGAATGAACGTAGTGTCCGGCCTTCCATGTCGTAGAGTGTTACTTCGGCCGCATTGTCGGCTGAAGGGATGACACATTCTACGTCGCGACCTGACAGATAGCGTACCATTACGCTTGCCGGTGTTGCATCGATATTGTCTATAGAAGATAAGTTTACATAGTTCTTGTAGATGTATTTGAGTCCTTCGTATGCATCGATGATACCGGTGGTGCAACGATAGGGCTGGGCTTCGACAAGTTCTGTTCGACGTGCTGTGGCGGCGATGACTTCCTTGATTGTTTCAGGAGTAAGTTTGGGATATGCTTCAAGCCAAAGTGCTATTACACCAGAGACTGTAGGAGCAGCCATGGATGTACCGGTCATTACGCCCCAGTAGTATTCAGTTCCGTCGAATTCGCTGGCAACGCAGCGGCGTGATGCCGCACTGTAGGCCCGGGTGTTGTAGGCTGAGATGACCAATGTGCCTGGTGCGAGAACAAGAGGTAGCGGTGTGGCAGCTTCGTTGAAAGAGACTCCATAGGATGAGTATGCAGCGGGAGCGTACAGCTTACCGTAGTATGCTTCGTTGAGTGTGCCAAGACCACCTTCGAGAGTGCGATACTCGGAGCGGCCGTTGGTAGCGCCTACACTGATACAGCGTTCGATTGTCGAGTAGTCGGAAATGGTGTTGTCGGGAGAACCTGAGATATAACCTGGAACTCCACTGTCGTAGAATGCGGCATTAGTATTGTCGGACACCATAAGTACTTTCGCTCCTGACTCAGAGCGAAGTTTGATGGCGGCATAGGTTGGTTTGGCGGCATTTATATCAGAGAACTGACCTGTGACGATAAGGCCGTATTGACCTGTTGTCTGGGAGATGCCTCCGTAAAGTCTGAGGTTGCCGCCAATGTACAGTGACATGTCGGGGAAGAGACCTTGTGCGGTATTGAACTCATTGTATATATAGGTGTATGCGCCGTCTTTAATTTTATCGATTGGCACGAAGTCAGTCGAGTAGATTTCTTCTTTCGAGTTAACATCTACGACAGCAAACGCTACTTCGAAGGGCGTAGTGTCTTCGCTCATAATTTCGAGATTGGCTGTCTGCGCTGCCTGAGAGGGTGACTCCGCCTTGACGAGGCAAGTCTTGACTTCTATGGGCTTTGCTTTGAAGTCGCGAAGGAGCGACATGTTGTACATGCCGTCGTTGCCTGAAGCGAAGCAGATTATTTTGCCTTCGCCTACTGCAGAGTTTACAGCATTGGCGATAGCGCCTTTGCCATTATGTGAGCCTTGAATTGAACCGAGGCTGAGGTTGAGGACAACCGGTTTCTGCTGCTCGTCGGCGTACTCCATAGTGTGTTTTATGGTGTACATGATTTCGTCGGCATACATTGTTTCGCCCATGTTGGTTAGCAATAAATCAGAGCCTGGAGCCATGCCGCGATATTCGGGGGTAGGATATGAACCACCTGCAATACCGGCTACATGTGTACCATGTCCGTTGTGATATGGTTTTGAGTCGGCTGCAATGATTTTGCGCGGTTCGTCGTAGATTTTCGCCGTTACTTCCTTTTGACCGTTTTCGCTACCACTTTCTGTAAGCACATATTGTTTAATGCGCAGCTCTGTTCGTTCGTTATTGTAGAATGCGGGGTGGGAGGGCTGCATACCTGTGTCGCCAATGGCAACAATCACACCTTCGCCAGTGAACGGAACATGGTCGGTGGTAATGCCGGTCATTGTTTCGAGACCGGTGATTGGAGAGTGCATCTTGTCGACTGCAACTTCTGGTTTCACGAGATTGAGGTCGATGTATACTTCGCGGGGGTCTTCGACTACGAGTACATCGGGGTGAGCGGCTATTTGCTCTAATGCATCTATAGTAGCAGAGCCCATGAATGTACATTCGAAGCGCTCGGCAATTGTCAGACCGAGTTGTTCGAGTTCGGAAGCGCAGCCAGGGTCTGAAACACTGATAATGACCGGCATGCGTGTGTCTGCAGCCGGAGCTTCCATAGCGCTGCTTTCCTTGAAGGCCGCCAGCTTTTCTTTGAGTGAAAGCGACATATTGTCAGCCGAACTGCCAAAGGTGACACCCGCACATAAGGCAGCCGACAACAAAAGGTAAGATTGTTTCATTACTTCATAAATTATTAGTTGTGGGCAAATTTAATCAAAATATGTGTAATACAAAAAATATCTCAATTCGGACGTTGCGCAAAACATATACGCCGCAATAAACGTTAAGGAAGTAAAGCCCGTTAAATTTTCAGGCATGAAATATGCTGGCAGGCATAATGTAATATTGAGAATATAAAACCCAAAAATAGAAAGGAACATAAACAATGAAAATCAGACCGCTTGCCGACCGCGTGCTCATTGAGCCGACGGCCGCTGAAGAAGTGACATTAGGTGGAATTATAATTCCGGATTCAGCCAAAGAGAAACCCCTTAAGGGTACAATCGTGGCTGTAGGCAACGGAACAAAAGATGAAGAGATGGTACTCAAAGTCGGTGATACCGTGCTCTATGGCAAGTATGCCGGTACTGAGCTGGAGCTTGACGGGGAGAAGTATCTCATGATGCGTCAGGCTGATGTGCTCGGCGTAGTAGAATAAATTCTTCTAATAATCATTTCAGTAAAAAATTAATACAACAATGGCAAAAGAAATAAAATTCAATATTCAGGCTCGGGAAGAGCTCAAGAAGGGTGTTGATTCACTTGCCGATGCAGTGAAAGTGACCCTCGGTCCGAAAGGCCGCAATGTAATCATCGAAAAGAAATTCGGAGCACCCCATATTACTAAGGACGGTGTTTCTGTTGCACGTGAAATCGAACTTGAAGACGCTTTCCAGAACATGGGCGCACAGCTTGTGAAGGAAGTTGCTTCTAAAACAGGAGACCAGGCAGGCGACGGTACAACTACTGCAACCGTTCTTGCCCAGTCAATAGTAAATGTAGGCCTTAAGAATGTAGCAGCCGGTGCTAATCCTATGGACCTCAAGCGTGGTATTGACAAAGCAGTTTCAAAGGTAGTTGAATGTCTGCGTTCTCAAAGTCAGGAGGTTGGCGACGATATCGATAAGATAGAGAACGTAGCGTCGATTTCTGCCAACAACGACCGTGAAATCGGCCGACTGATTGCTGAAGCAATGCAGAAGGTTAAAAAAGAAGGCGTAATCACCGTCGACGAAGCCAAGGGCACTGACACTACCGTAGAGGTAGTAGAAGGTATGGAGTTTGACCGCGGCTATATTTCGCCTTACTTCGTGACTAACGCCGAGAAGATGGAGTGCGACATGGATTCTCCTTATATTCTTCTCTATGACAAAAAGATTTCAAATCTTAAAGACCTCCTCCCCGTACTTGAGTCTGTAGCTCAGTCAGGGCGTCCTCTTCTTATTATTGCAGAGGATGTTGATAATGAAGCGCTTGCGACATTGGTAGTTAACCGTCTGCGTGGTTCATTGAAGATATGCGCAGTGAAAGCTCCCGGCTTTGGCGACCGTCGTAAAGAGATGCTTGAAGATATAGCTGTCCTTACGGGTGGCACGGTAGTAAGCGAGGTAAAAGGTATGCGTCTTGACCAGGCTACCATGCAGGAACTCGGCTCGGCAGAGAAAGTAACCGTAAACAAAGACCATACAATCATTGTGAACGGAGCGGGGTCGAAAGATGCTATTGCACAGCGCGTAGCACAGATTAAGGCTCAGATTGAGACAACCACCTCAAACTACGACAAAGAAAAACTCCAGGAGCGTCTTGCCAAACTCGCCGGTGGTGTGGCAGTGCTTTATATCGGGGCACCTTCTGAAGTAGAGATGAAAGAAAAGAAAGACCGT
>CAYVNJ010000004.1:0-16839 GCA_964452865.1 uncultured Sangeribacter sp.
GCTTCACGATGTATATGCTTCCCTCCTCCGGTGCAGCCACTTTCTGCCCCTGCAGATTGTAGTATTCCGGCTCGGCATTGCCATCGGCATCCAATTCCTCTACCAAAGGCGGATGTGGCAAGTCTGTTCGTTCAAACAGAATTTCTTTTGTGTCAATTTTCTCTACCCTACAAAGTATCGGGTTTTGAGGGGTTACATCACCGGTGTAAATATTAGGAGCAGGCGGAAATAGCCCCGGGAAAGACACAAGACTCTGCATACATCCGAAACCATCGATTACTTCGAATGTACGATTTTTTTCGTCGTCCGTCATATAATCTTCATTGTATGGAACAATGTATCTCTGAGAATATACCAAAATCTCACGACCCGAGTTTTCATCTCTTCTTTTCTCTTTCAAAGTCAGCAGACCGTAATCCCATAAAGCCAAATAGGTATATGGGGTATCATCATAATTATCTAATATCCACTGTCCGACTTCTTCTAAAGCAGGATTTTCCGGGAGTACAAAATAATCACTTAGTTCTCCTATGCGGTAGCTTTCGCCCGGTTCAAGACTGTAGTCGTATATCATGGTTTCTTTATCAGTCATGCCATAGACACATCCACTCCAATAAGGAATGAATGTTGAACCGAGCAGCATATAAACCTTGTTGTCTTCCTCACGGAGATATGCATATATGCAATGTTCATTCCCAGAGTCATAATCTCCATACTCATCACATTCAATCATTGCCATATATTCTCTGTCCTCAATACTCCTCGACTCAAAACAAAATGTCTTATGATAATTCTTTTGCGTATCTTCAACGTATGAATAATAATATGTAAACAAACAATCTGTATAAATATGAGATAATGGTTTGGTATTCGTATCTTCGGCATTGGCCGGGAGGGGCAAGAGGTTGAGGAGAACCATTGCCAGGAGTAGTAGAGTTTTCTTCATACTGCTGTTGTTTTTGGTTAATGATGCCGTAAAGATAATGATGAATTTCGAGAAATCCAAATATTTGCTCCATAAAAACACGATTTTAACATCAAAATAGCAAAATGACAGAAGTAGGATGTATCAACAAGGATAAGCACCGTATGTCCATAGACAAAAGATGCGCCGGCAGAGCGCATTTTTATGTATACTTGTGATTACCGACGGTTAACCTCCTTGGAGGCTTTCGCGCTACAGCTGCTTGTCATACTACAGGGTGGAGGCGGCTGCAAGGGTGAATATTGAGTAGCGGACACCGGATTCCTGCGATAGGACTTCCGCCGCAGATTTCATGGTAGCTCCGGTAGTATATACATCGTCAATGATAAGAACGTGCCGATAGTCTTTGAGTGAGTCCTCAATATAGGCGAATGCTCCGCGGAGGTTAGACAGACGGGCTACAAAACTGTTTTTTGTCTGTGTCATGTGAGGACGGACGGCAACAAGTGCCTTGACTACGGGAAGACCGCTTACATCACTTATGCCGCGTGCAATAACTTCAGTCTGATTATAACCTCGCTTCATGCGGCGAGTCCAATGAATTGGTACAGGCACAAGCGCGTCCACACCGGATAGAACTCCGGATGCCATAATTTCATGGGCGGCATAACGTCCGACCTTGCGCCCCATCGACTCGCAACCGTGGTACTTTATGTCGTGAATCATAGATGCCACTCCCGACCCATGTGCGTAGCGAAAAAGCGCGGCGGCTCTCACAAACCCTGAATCGGCAATAAACTGCTGCGACATAGTGTCGTAGGGAGCACTCTCAACTATCATCCGGGGGAATGTCACCCAACATTCTTCGCATACGAAAGGATGTAACCTGCCGACCGGACGTCCGCAAATACGACAATGGCTGCCGAACAATGCATCGGCCACTCCGTAGCCTATCCTACTAATCAAGTCCTTCATCATATTCTGAGATGTCCGATGTGTCAGCCCCTCGGGCAGAGAGTTGTCTCTCTATTAACGGCCACTCATACCCTCTGGATGCCATTCGCCGCACAAAAGTCTGCCGCCCTTTAAGGGTCTGCAAATCAACTCCTCTTAATGCCGCCTGAGCGGCAGTGTGGGCATAGGCGGCATATTCTTCTTCGTCAAGGGCATCGAGTGCCTCACGGATGATGTCTGAGGGTATCTTGCGCATGGCCAATTCGCTACGTAAACGGCGTTTACCCCATTTGTTGAAGCGAGCCTTATCGGCCACATACGCCCGGGCATATCGTGCTGCATCAAGAAATGAATGTTCGTCGAGATAGTCAATAATCCTATCCGCGTCAGTCCCTGATATATGCCATTGCCTCAGTTTGCGCCGGCACTCGAATTCGCACTTTTCGGCAGCAGCACAACTATCTGCCAGTTTGAGCAATGCCTCTTCGGGAGTAATGTATTTTTTAGGACTCATCTCCAAACGGTTTTACAGCCAATGCGAAACGTTGGCGACCATGGATATCGCGTTCTATACGCACATCTTCAAAACCGGATTTCTTCAATTCGGCACACACTTCGGAAGCGAACAGCGGATTGATTTCAAAATATAATTTACCACCTCTGACCAAAGCTATCGATGCCACAGCAGATATCCTCCTGTAGAACATAATCGGGTCTGCATCCGGCACAAAAAGCGCGGATGCAGGCTCGTGAGCCAACACCCGTGCCTCCATATCAGCGCGCTCATGCTCAGCGATATACGGCGGATTGCTTACTATGATGTCAAAACTATCCGACGGTGCATCCCATTTCATAATGTCGGCATGTATAAACGTAACCGAGGTCTTGAACTTTTTAGCGTTGCGACGCGCCACCTCCAAGGCACGCTCCGACACATCCAGAGCTGTCAGACGACTGAAAGGCAGATTGCGAGCAAGAGCAACAGCAATGCATCCGGACCCTGTACCGACATCAAGAACACGCAAATCGGGACGTGGGTTATCTCTCACAATAATATCGACAAGTTCCGAAGTCTCAGGACGCGGTATCAGCACATCAGGAGTAACCTCGAAACTCATCCCGTAGAAATGCGCTTTGCCGAGAACATACTGCAAAGGTTCGCCAAGAACAATGCGGTCGGCAACACTATCGAGTTGGGAGGCACGGAAATCTGAAATTTCATCATCGCCTTTGACTATCAGGTCAGTCTGTGTCCACCCGAAAATATCCTCGGCTGCAATTCGCATTGAGGCTTTGGCTTCGCGTTCGCCTAAAACAGGTATAATCCTACGCGTCAGTTCGTTTATTTTTTGTTGTATCTTCACTTGCAAAGCGTTTTTACGATGCAAAGTTATGTTTTTTCAATAAATCGACGTCTCTTACAAATAAAAAGTCCGGCTTCCACATAGAAGAAACCGGACTCTGTATATATGGTGTATCGCTCCTGATTATTCAAATCCACGCAGACGCAGAAGTGCGTGTGCGTCGGGCTTGTGGCCGCGGAATTTCACGAACAATGTTGTGGCATCCTCCGTATCGCCGGACTCAAGAATGTTTTTCTTGAATGAAGCCGCTGTTTTCTTGTCGAAAATACCGTTCTTTTCGAAAAGTTCCCAGGCATCTGCCTCAAGCACCTGAGCCCAAAGATATGTGTAATATCCTGCAGCATAACCTTCGTCGCCGAAGATGTGCTTGAAGTAAGGGCTACGATAGCGGAAAGTGATTTCATCGGGCATGCCGATTTTCTTGGCAAATTTATCGTCGAATTTAGCAGCGTCGATGTTTTCGCCTGTCTCCTTAGCCCAGTTTAGGTCGAGAAGTGCAGCACCTGTAAGCTCGGTGGTGATGAAACCTTGGTTGAATTTGCTTGCAGCCTGGATTTTTTCAATCATCTCGTCGGGCATAGGTTCGCCTGTCTTGTAGTGGCGTGCAAACTTTTTAAGCACCTCGGGTGAAGTTGCCCAATGTTCGTTCATCTGCGAACACATCTCTACATAGTCGCGGTCAACATTAGTGCCGGCCAACGATTTATAGGGAGCCTGTGTCAGCATGCCTTGAAGAGCATGTCCGAACTCATGGAATGTAGTCTCAACCTCATCAAGAGTAAGGAGTGCCGGAGTGTCGGCTGTAGGACGGGTGAAGTTACCTACATTGTAAACTATGGGTCGACGTGAACTTCCGTCGTCATAGATGCCGGCTGACTGCATCTGCTCCATCCATGCGCCCTGACGTTTTGACGCACGGGGGAAATAGTCGCACATCCACACTGCGATGTGTTCGCCCTTGTCGTCGGTCACGTCATAAACTTTTACTTCATCCATATATTTGGGAGCATCAGGCATTTCGGTAAAGTTTATACCCCACAGACGCTTTGCTGTGTCAAACATACTGGCCATGACATTATCAAGAGAGAAATAAGGACGGATTTCATTCTCGTCAAGGTCGAATTTCTGCTTCTTAACCTTTCCGGCATAGTAATAATAGTCCCAAGGTGCAATCTTGAAACCACCATTGTTGGTATCAACGTATGCCTGCATGTCGGCAACTTCTGTCTTCGAACGGTTTACAGCCGGCTCAAATACCTGCATAAGCAGATTTTCAGCAGCCTCGGGAGTACCGGCCATTACGCGTGATGTCATCAGCTGTGCAAAGTTGTCGAAGCCCATGATTTTGGCTTTTTCATTGCGAAGCTTCACTATCTTTTCAATAATGGGGTAGTTATTTGTCTCACCACGTGTGGCAAGAGTTGTATAGCCTTTGTAGATAGCTTCGCGAAGGCCACGATTGTCGGCATACTGAAGAACCGGCAGACGGCTCGGAGCGTGAAGGGTGAATACCCATAGGCCGTCGAGGCCACGTTTTGCAGCTGCATCGGCAGCCTGACCTACTGAAGATTCCGGCAGACCGGCAAGGTCTTCCTTATCATAGACCACGATATAGAAATCGTTGGTTGCCTTCAGAAGATTGCGGTTGTACTGCAAGTAAAGCTTTGCAAGCTCATCATTTACACCGATGAGAGCCGCCTTCTTTTCAGGAGATAGGGCCGCGCCCTGCTCTGCATAATAACGATAGTATTTTTCAACCAGGCGCTTCTGCACGGGAGTCAGCTTGGCTTTCTTACGACCATCGTAAACTGTCTTGATGCGCTCGAAAAGTTTTTCGTTTAGCAACGAATTGTTGTTTGCCTTGTTCAGCAAAGGGATAGCCTTGTCGGCGACATCGGAAAGTTCGTCTGAACTTAAGGCGTCGTTGTAGTGATAGAACACTGACGACACACGCTCAAGTATCGGATTGAGATTTTCGAGCGGCAGGATTGTGTTGTCAAATGTAGGGGCGGCAGGATTGTTTACAATCTTGTCGATGTTCTCCTGCTGCTGCACCAGACCGGCTTCGATAGCGGGCAGAAAGTCTGATGTTTCAATCTGCTCGAATGGCGGAATGGCATACTTTGTCGTGTACGGCTTGAGGAACGGATTTTCTCGCGTAGCACTCACGGCCGGTGATACAGCCGCGCCGGCTATAAGAGCAGCTGCGGCAATGGTCATAAATTTACGTCTCATATTTGGTTATTGGTAATGAAATTTCGTGATATCGGATTTTCGGTATAAAGGTAGTAATTATTTTCTAATCAAGATGCATCGGCAAATGCAAATTGTGCAAAAAGTGGATAGTGGTCGCTGCTGCGAATTCCTCCGCGCCACACCCGCAACGGCCGCAAATCACCTTTATAAAGTATGCCGTCGATGTGAAATGCCATATTATGAGACTTATACGTAGGCATATAGCCAAACGATGCCTCAAGGCAGGCATCGCGAAGTCCGGCATCCTGCATAGTATTCCACGCCCACGAGCCAGGAACATCATTCATATCCCCACATACAATGAGAGGTCCTCGTATGGCATTACAATAATCGCGGATTTTTTCAGCATCTTCTGAACGACGCGCAAAAGCATTGCAAAGTCTCGACATTACGGTATCTGCAATTTCATTAAGACGACCGAAAAATGGACGTCGGGCGGACATAATTTCTGCAATTTTTGCTTTAGACTGTGCAAAACCGTATGAACTGAGATGTGTATTGAGCAGGGTAAGTTTCTTGCCGTGAATATCAATCTCATAAGCATCAAACAGATAACGCACTTCATAAAATGCGGACGTATGCACACGGCGTATCGGATACTTCGACAGTGTTATCAATGCCATAAAGTTGAGGTCTTCCGTTTCTATTGAATAAGGATATACCTTACGGACAGAGTCAATCAACGCCTCGGAAATATGTACAGCCTTTCGGTCGTGCAGGTTAAACATTTCCTGAGTACACACTACATCGGCTTCAGAAGTTAATATATATCGGAATGTACGGTCGGCTGGACAATCGCGATGTTCATAGTCCACTCCATTATAAATATTGTATGTCAGCACAGTAAATGTGTCTTCTCCAGGTTCAACACTCGAACGCATGCCTATCGGCGATAATACGACTCCCTGAGGGAAACAGATTATAAAAGTCAATAATCCACACAGCGGAACAAAACGTCCACGGCATAAAAACCAAACTAAAGACACTGCTATACTGACTACCAGAAGAAATGGGAAAGCAAGATGCAATGCTGAGAGTTTCGGATACAACAACGGGTCAATAAACCCGCCGTAAGCCGACAAGGTGACGATACAAAAAATGGCTATTGAGAGTAAAGCAATCAAACATCTTATGGCATGTACCAACCGCCTCATCGTCACTTGCTGAATTTTTCTTTTCGGTCTGACATCAGCGCACGACGTTCGGCAGAGGTGAGCGAGGCAAATCCCGAACGTTCGGCCTTGGCCGCAATTTCCAGAGGGACAGATTTGCGCTTTCTGTGCAACCCCGCACCCAGCGCAATCATCGCTCCAGCTGCTGCTCCCGACACATGAGCCGCTATCTCCGGGGGGGTATTACCCCATAAAGACAAACAAAGCAGTACGACTGTTGAGAGAATTATGCCTGGCCATGGACGCATGATGCATAGTGTGCATGCCACCCCGAGCGTTGCAGCCGATATGCCACATAAATAGCCGTGCCAACCGAGTATGGTGCAGGACGACATATAGGCTATTCCACCTGTAACACCTCCGCCCAATAATGCACACACGACAAGACGCCGCCCTCCCGAGATTTCAAGAGGAACACCAAGCAAGAGCAACCCCAGCAGATTAGCATACAGATGTGATGCTCCGGCATGCACAAACATATATGTAAGAATCGTCAGCGGATTGTGAGCGAACGCTCCAAACGACGATGGAAGAGCCATATAGGCAACCGACGAGGGTAGCCAAAGCCCGACTATCCATGACACAAGACTTAGCAGGCAGAATGTCAGGATAATCCGCGCACGAAGCACCTTTTTAATAAAATCTGCCGCCACGAAGTGTGCCTTTTTTTCTCCAATACAATAGAATAAGCAGTCCGAAAAGCATTCCGCCCAGATGTGCAAAATGAGCCACCGTACTATCGGAAGTGCTGACTCCCAGGAAAAACTCTATGACTGCGTAACCGACAACCATGTATTTCGCCTTTATCGGAACCGGAATAAACATTAGATATAGAGGTAAATCAGGAAATACGAATGCAAACCCGAGCAGGATGCCGAAGATTGCTCCGGAAGCTCCTATGGTCACCATAGCAGCCTTCATCTGATTAATATTGTCAATCCATCCTTCGTCGCCGGCAGCAATGGCCTGTTCCACAACCTGCCGTGCTGAATCGAAAGTAAGTCCGTTGATGCGGGCAATCTGTTCTATATATTCCTGTCGCCATGTAAGCATCCACACACACTCCTGCACTATCGCCGCGCCGACACCACAAACCATGTAGAAGACAAAGAACCTCTTAGAGCCCCAGATATGCTCGAGCGAGCGACCGAACATATAAAGGGTGAACATATTGAAAAGGACATGGAAGATACTCCTGGGGTCATGGAGGAACATATACGTAATGACCTGTACAGGATTAAAATCGCTCGCACCGACCAGATGGAGACCGAGCTTATCGACCATTACTGGTGCGAAACCACGCACAACAGCCATGGCTATCCATATCAGTACATTTATGATTATGAGATTTTTTGTGACCGGTGGTATCGTCGACCACCATGTTGAATTTCCGTTACCTATCATGGATGCAAAAATACACTTTTTTATCAAAACATGCGAATATGTTAGCCTGTAACACCGGCATTAAACCCACAAAAAATGGCTCAAAAACATGTAAGTTTTAAAAAATCAACAAAAAATTTTAGATTTTCCATGAAATAATTTGCAGTGGTATATAAAAATTGTATATTTGCCCATAAATATATTACAACACATTTATTTATCTAATTTATATCTTATGAACAAGACAGACTTGATTAACGAAGTAGCTGCCAAAGCAATGCTTAACAAGCAGCAAGCAAAAGCAGCTCTGGACGCCGTGCTTGAATCCATTTCACAGGCACTCGCCAATGACGACAAGGTAGCGCTCATCGGTTTCGGAACATTCCAGGTTGTGGAAAAAGAAGCCCGTACCGGCATCAATCCCCGTACTAAAGAAAAAATCCAGATACCCGCACGCAAGGTTGTCAAATTCAAACCTGGTGCCGACCTTGAAATGAAGTAATAAATATATTTCAACATAGATGACTGAAGTCTGCCTGTCCGGCAGACTTCAGTTTTTTATACCCTTCTGACAGCCACTGGAATATCATATACATATTAACATATCTTAACGAGAGTGTGCAACAATATTGCATATACTCTGGAATATCTTTGCACCATAAGCGACAAACGATACATAACATAATTACCGAATATCAGTCATGAATAAGAAGAACCATACTCTCGTTTACGGTGACAAAGTTTATGCGCTACTTTGCATAAACGGCCAGAAAGTCGTAGAATTTACATTGAACACTCTCTCAGACATATCACAGATAATAGGTCAGATGCGCCAGGCGGCCTACAGATATGGAGGCCTGGCGCATCTGTATGTGAGAAATATTACGCGTGGCTGGAGTCTGAACCGCCCTCTTATGTTGTACAACGACATCTACCGGAAAGTGGCCGCACGCATTCCGCGCGACACTGCTTCCATAGTATCGGTCAGACTTCAGTAATCAGGGATTATACAAATCCTTATTGTAATAATCCAGTATTTCGTTGGCCGTCTTCAGAGCCATACGGGCCTTGCTGTCCGGATTTATGTCAATGGCCGCCAGATAGTCATTGATGGCGTCGGCACGATGACCACAGCTCCAGTGCATCATTCCACGCCGGAGAAGAGCCTCGTCGTCGAGAGGGTGCGCCGCGAGCAGCTCATCAAGCAGCGGTATGGCATCCGAAGGAGGAAGACCCTGACTTATTTTTTGATTTATTTCGTCGAGCGTCATAGATGATTGCTGTTTTTCTGCTATAACACATTCAGAGGTCTCCGAGTTTACCACGTATAGTGAGACGGTCTATGCAGAAATATGTAGGAGTATTGATGCCGAACTGACCGTTGTCGGATGATTCCATTGTGAAGTACAGTTCTGTAATATCGCCTAATGATGTGAGGTCAAAGTATGTCCATTTGGTGACAAACCAGTTTTCCTGACTACCCTTACAATCGGCCAAACTGAAATCGCAGCTTGACACTGAACCGTCGGTATGGACACCATGCGCACGCAGCGTCAGGAAATCGCCTTCCTCAAACTTCTTTGAGAACGCGCTGCCGTTAAGCATGTCATGGTAAGTATAGCAGTTGTTGTTGACATAGACATGTTGCGGAGAGAATACATGTGGCTTAGAAACCGCATCCTTTACAAAGGTCACACGGCATGAACGAGTCTCGGCCGGAGTTTCTTCTGTTTCGGAAGAATTCCAATATGCTGCCAGATAGGGAGTGCCTGTACCCGACATGCCTCCTCCCGACATTACACTGAACTGTCCGTCAATCGGAGTTGCTGAATAGTCCGTCTGAGAGATGCGCGCAGGCGTGAAACCCGTCTGGTATAGACCCCATGCACTGACTTCGCCTGTATGGGAGAAAAGCATATTCTGAGAAAAAAGAGGGGCGTTTGTGGCTACACCTGCCCATACACCGTCGGCATCATACTCGATGGCTGTCTGGTTAAGACGCAGGGTGATGTCGGTATCATCGTCATCATTAGAGCAACTGCTTAGTCCGAAAGCAGCCACGACACACGCAGCCGCGAGAATTCTGTTTGCGATTTTTACATTCATAAAGCTTAGTAAGTTATAGTTATTTATAATTCATTGTAGCGTGATACGGTGAGCTTCAATCTCATGGCCAAGAAATAGAGAAGCTACCGAGGCAAATTTTTCAGCATTTTCAGTAGTCAGAAATTTACAACTTCCTCCTTTTGAACAGGTGACCGACATCTCTGGATGACGGTTCATATAGTCCGCAAGACTGGCAGCCACTATGTCTCCCTGACGTATGATACGTATGTGGTTTGGAATTCTGCCACGCAATTTATCAAGTAGCATAGGATAGTGCGTACATCCGAGGATGAAAGCATCGGTAGCAGGGTCGGCCGATAAAGCCTGACTGATATACTTATCCACAAAATAGTCTGCAGCCGGCGAATTAGCCTCTGCGTTCTCAATAAGAGGTACCCACATCGGGCAAGACGTTTCGTTGACCCGCATGCCGGGATACAGCTTTGCTATTTCAAGGGAATAGCTTCTCGACGCCACAGTGCCAGGGGTTGCCAGAACCCCTATATGCGCATCGGGCTTCAAGGTTGCAAGAGTCTCCACAGTAGGCCGTATTACCCCCAAGACTCTTCTTGAGGAGTCAATCACGGGGAGGTCATTCTGTTGTATAGTGCGCAGAGCCTTGGCAGAGGCCGTATTGCAAGCCAGAATGATGAGCCGGCATCCGAGTCCGAACATATATTTCACGGCCTGCAGAGTGAAATCGTACACAATATCGAACGAACGGTTGCCATAAGGCGCGCGCGCATTGTCGCCCAGATATACATAGTCATACATCGGCAGACTTTCCCGGATATCCTTCAGTATTGTCAGACCTCCGTATCCCGAATCAAAGATACCGATAGGGCCGGCTACTAAGTGGTTTGGCATTTGCGATGTCTTTAATAAAAGCATAGCGGACAAGAGCGCATGCTCCTTGTCCGCCGGGCGTATACTGTCGGTCGCCCCCAATCAGCGGAGCGTTAAATATTCTTAATCAGATACCGAGTTTGGCTTTAACCAAAGATGTGATGTCTTCAGCGGGAGCACCATAATAAAGTACAGCAGCCTTCTCCTGGATGAGTGTATATCCACCTTCCTTACCTACTGATTCGATAGCGTTACGCACCTTCGAGATTATAGGAGACATAAGATTCTCCTGCTGCTGCTGGAGGTCCTTCTGCGCATTCTGTTCGAATGTCTGGATTTTATTCTGATACTCCTGGAGGTCTTTCATTTTCTGGTCGCGGATGGCCTGAGGTTCATCATCCTTCAATGCCTGAAACTCATCCAGCTTGCGCTTCATCTCCTCGCCAAGTTTGGCGTATGCATCTTCATATTTCTTGGAGATATCAGCCAATTTGGCTTCGGCAGCTTTGCTGTCTGGAAGAGCCACAAGAATTTCCTGAGTATTGACAAGACCGAGTTTCAGACTCTGAGCCGATGCAATCATGGGGAGTGCCAGAACAACGGCGAGTAATAGTTTCTTAATCATCTTTTGTATGTTTATGTAATTATTTTCAGTTGGTGAGTGCAAATTTACGCATTTATTTTGAATATCCCAGTTTTGCAAGCACCTCATTGCTCACGTCAATACGTGGCGATGCAAACACTATGCTTTGCGATGACGCACGGTCGAATATGACCTGATAGCCTTTCTCCTCAGAAACTTTCTTGACCGCGTCATAGACATCTTTCTGTATGGGCATCATCAGCGACTGGCGTTTCTTATAGAGTTCACCTTCAGGACCGAAATATTTATGACGTGCATCGGTCACTTCTTTCTCCTTGGCCACAATCTCTTCCTGGCGTTTCTTCTTCTGTTCATCAGTAAGGAACACCATGTCGGCCTGATAATTCTTGAAAAGAGTCTCGTCCTCTTTGGCAAGTTCATTCACTTCTTTCTCCCAGCGGAGCGAAACCTGATTAAGCTGTTCGTTGGCCATTTCGTAAGCAGGTACATTGCGGAGTATGTACTCCATATCTACAAGCGCAAATTTCTGTGCGTGAGAAACAATGCAGCATGAAGCGGCAAAGAGCACAGCTAACAATATTCTTCTCATGATTTTATTTATTTCTTGTTTAATTCCTATGTTATAGACTGCTTCCCGAGGCTATCGTTTAGTCTGCATCAGAATTCCTGACCAAGCACGAAGTGGAAGTGAGAACCTCCTTTCTTGCCGTAAACTTTATCGAAGCCGTATGCCCAGTCAACTCCGAGGAAGCCAATCATCGGAAGATAAATACGCAGACCGGCACCGGCACTACGCTTCAGGCTGAAAGGCGCGAAGTCTTCTACGCTTGTCCACGCATTACCACCTTCGGCAAAAGCTATGGCATAAATAGTGGTCGACGGCTGAAGCATGAATGGGAAGTGAAGTTCGAACATGAAACGCCCGTATGCGTAGCCTTCTTTATATAAAGGAGTGAGCGCGCCATTATCGTAACCGCGCAAACCGATTGTCTCGGTGGCATAAGTATATCCTCCGGACATGCCGTCGCCTCCCACATAGAATGTCTCGAACGGTGTTTTCAGATACTTGTTGTACGAACCGATAAGGCCGAAATCAGCACGCGTCATAAGCACAAGAGTCCATTGTCCGTCAGGGTCGGTGAGCGGAGTATATGTGCGCCCTTTGAATTTAAGTTTCCAATACTCAATCCACTGGTACATCTCCTGTTTAGCACGCTGGCTATCATCAATCATTGCCTCGTAGTAGAGCTTCTTCCAATCCTTATGACGCAGCTTCGAGAATGGAGGCGTAAGACTCAGATTTAGCGAGAATGTCGACCCGCGACGGGTGTATAGAGGGTTGTCTATGCTTGAGCGAGAGAGGGTGAGGCCGAGTGTCAGGCTGTTCGATGTACCATTGTCCATACGTGGCAGATACTGCCAGTTCTTGAGGTAGTACCACTGATATGTAAGGTCAGCCTGGAACATGAAATAGTCGTCAGGCCATGTCAGTTGCTTACCGAAACCGATTGTAGCACCGGCCATTTGTATCACCTTGTTGGGGTCGTATGCATTCTCGTAGGCATAGTTGTAATTGTTCGAGCCATAGCCATACGCCGTACCCCACATATTATATGCGTATGCATTCGACCAGTTGTCATTGATGAAGTTTGAATTGATGCCCGTACTACGCGAATAGTAGCCTGACACGCTCAACTGGTTAGGCCGCTTCCCACCGAACCATGGGTCGAGGAACGAAATGCTGTACGACTGATAATACTTTGCATTAGTCTGAACCGAAATACTGAACGTCTGTCCTTCGCCCTGCGGTATGATGCCTTTATACGTCGACGGGTGAAACAGATTACGTATTGAGAAGTTGGTAAACTGCAGGCCGACACGTCCGGTAATACCGCTCTGCCCCCAACCGAATGAAAACTCTATCTTGTCATTAGCTTTTGATTCGAGATTGAAGAGAATGTCCACCGTACCGTCATTTTCATTAGGCTGTGGCCGAATATCCATTTTCTCAGGGTTAAAATGGCCTGACTGAGCTATCTCACGCGCTGAGCGCATAAGGTCGCTTTTCGAGAATAATTCTCCGGGGCGAACACGCAACTCTCGACGTATTACACGTTCATACAGACGGTCATTTCCATTGATTACAACCTGATTAATCCTGGCCTGCGGACCTTCCATGACTCGCATCTGGAGAGAAATACTATCTCCTTTGACAGTCTCCTCAATCGGAACTATCTGAAAAAACAGATAACCATTGTCCATATAAAGTGACGATATCGACTCGTCATCATCAGTTGTACGCTTACTCAGCAACTTCTGATTGTAGACATCGCCGGGGTACATACCGAGCATGTCGGACAAGACATCGGTATTGTATACTGTATTACCTACCCAACTTATATCGCTGATATAATAACGCGGACCTTCGTCGACTGTCAGGTGGACGTCTACACGATTGTCAGAATATGGCACAATGCTATCGGCCACAATCTTGGCATCGCGATATCCCAATTCATTATATTTCTGGATTATACGGTTCTTGTCATCGGCAAAATCCTGGTCAACAAATTTCTTTTGTTTGAAAATATTGAGAATGTCGCCGTTCTCGTTAGTTTTTTTCATGGCGCGCTTCACCTTTTTGTCTGAAAGCACGTTATTGCCGTCGACATATATTTTGTGCACCTTGATTTTATTCTGTTTCACAACATCGATATCGAGATACACCTGATTTTCACGACTCAGGTCAGGATGACGCGTGATATTGACTTTGGCGTTCTTAAAACCTTTGGCGCTATAGTAATTAAGGACAATCTGTTTTGCGCGGTCGATTATATTGGGAGTAATCTGCTGACCGGCAATAAGTCCGAGACGCTCATTCAGGTCTTTGCGCTCACCGCCCTTCACGCCGGAAAATCTAACCTCCGACAGACGCGGCTGACGCTGAAGCACTATTTCAAGCCACACCTTGTCACCAACCATTTTTGTAACTTTTATCTGCACCTTGGAATACAAGTTCTGACGCCAGAAACGTTTGGTGGCTGCAGTTATGGCATCGCCGGGTATCTCGACACGCTCACCTATGGTCAGACCTGAATGACTGATAATCAGATAATCATCCGCATGGTCCACCCCTGAGACGGAAATGCCTGCTATCTCATAAGATTTCGGCATCGGCGAATATATTACCGGCGGATTGAAAATCGTATCGCCAAGTGCGGTCGAAGCCTCGGTCTGTGCACCGGCAGGCAACGCAAGCAGCAATGTGAGCAAGATGAGTGTCAGTCGGATATATCGTTTCATCGGTAGTAGTCTATGGTGATGATAGTGGTTGGTTTTTGTTGTTATTGTCATTTATTGTCCGGTTGGTCGGAAGCCACTTGCTCAGAGGTTTTACCAAATCGACGCTCACGGCGTTGATAGTCTATCAGGGCATCGGCATACGCTTCTTTACCGAAATCAGGCCATAATATATTTGTGAAATACAACTCAGAATAAGCAATCTGCCAAAGTAGAAAATTCGAAATCCTGAAGTCTCCACCTGTCCTTATGAGCAAGTCAGGGTCTGGCATACCGGCTGTTTCTACCGTATCCGAAATTATATTCTCGTCAATATCTTCGGGTATCAGCTCGCCGCTTTGAACCTTTTTTGCAAGAGTACGGGCGACCTCTGTCAACTCCCGGCGCGACGAATAACTCAACGCGAGAGTCAGTGTCAGACCGGTGCAATGTGCAGTGGCGGCTTCACATCGGTGCAGACGGTCGGTTGCTTCCGAGGGCATACGGAGAATGTCGCCTATGAGCTTGAGTTTTACATTGTTTTTTACGAGGTCTGGCGTTTCTCGCTCTATAGCTATACCAATGAGGTGCATCAAGGTGTCGACCTCCTGCCGGGGACGATTCCAGTTCTCAGTAGAGAATGCATAAAGAGTCAGATAGTCAATACCGAGGTCAGATGACAATTCAGTAGCCTTGCGCACACTGGCCACACCCTCGTAATGCCCCATACACCGGTCTTGCCCACGCAATTTTGCCCACCGGCCGTTTCCGTCCATAATCATGGCGACATGGCGCGGCAGCCGCGTCATGTCCAGTTGGCGTAATTTATCGTTGAGAGTCTCGGTCATGGTCTGTTGGATTGATTATTCCTTATAATGGCACGTTGCACAACGCTTGCTGAATTCATAACTTATGGTGAAAGTCATCGTTGAATACCAGTCGGTATTCTTAGCGAATGAACTTTTAATCTGATATGGGTCGGCGAGATGCTCACCGTCAAGCTTGTCGGAAAATACTTTTTTCATCAAAAATTCAAATCCGAGGTTCACGCGTTCGTTTACTTTGAATTTCAAACCTGCACCCAATGGAAGATTTATTCCGAAGAAACTTTTACCGCCTACAGTCCATACCGTCATACCCAAACCGGCGGTTATGTAAGGCGATATGCGTTTCAACTTGCGATAGGTCTCACCTATTCCATAATTGACGAAGTTGAACTCAGCCATCTCTCCCACCTCATAAAATGTGGTGGAGAATTTGAATGTCTGTGCTCCTGGGAACACGTTGGTCATGTCGGCCGAATTGCCGCTGAGGCTGCCGACATACAGGTTTGTCTTGAAAGCCCAACGCGGATTTGCTATATACCTCAAGAGTGCCTCTATATCCCAACCAGGATGTCCCCACAGATTCGAAGTATTGGCATCACCAAGATAACCGGTCATGCCCACTCCGCCGCCGATATCGAAGCGATAGTCTTCTTGTCCATAAGCCTCGGCAGTAAGCCGTGGAATAAACGACAAAAAGAGCAGCAACGACAATATCAAAGTTTTCATATACTTCTTGATAGAGTTCATATCAGAACAACGGACGATATGTAAGCCGGTTAATCACTCCTCGCCATATAGTATCATGCAGACGTCCGTCCGCACTTACTCCTCCAAACATATAGATATACGGGCACTCCCACGTTTCGACATAACCGTCAGTGGTAAATGCCTTTCTACGAGCACCTGCAGGCAATTTGACCTGTGGAGCGGCCGTCCAACCTTCCGGTTCAAAATTCTGCGACATCCGGGCCGATGCCACTATACAGTCGGCAGCTCGGAACGAAGGTATGTATTCAGGTATCTGAAGCGATACGGGAGCTTCCTCCCAGGTTATACCTGTGTCGTACGAGATATATGTTTTTCGCGACAACTCACCCGATGCGGTACATCCTCCAAACAGCAACAG
>CAYVNJ010000004.1:16939-40510 GCA_964452865.1 uncultured Sangeribacter sp.
GCATATTCAACACTCTTCTGTGCCTTTGGAGCAGGAAGACGCGCCGGCAACGCAGAAACTGCCATATTACCCCATGCCAGGGAATCGGGATTGGTCTGATGAACATTGACCTTGATTTCATACAGTCTCGAGTTAGAGCCATCGGCCGATGTAACGCGCATGGTGACTCGTCCCGAAAAGTCTATCGAATCAGAAGGATTTGTTATATAATTTGACTGACCGGTCTTATGCGAGCCACCTTCCATATTGAACAGCACCTCCTTCACTCCTTCCGCGCACGTAACCATGGGTATAATCTTCGACACATCCGTGCCTTTAGGTAGAGAGTCTGCATTGAAAATCAAACCTCTCTTGAGGTCTATCGAGAAAAACACGGAGTCGAGTTTCTCCATTACTTTCGTATCGGCTTTAAGGTAGAAAGACGTTACGGACACATTGGAATAGTCGGTCACATCCTCAGCCATTGATGATTTCTCATTACACGCTGTCATGACTATAAATGCCATGACACTCAGCATGAGAGCTGTTATATGTCGGGTTAGTTTCATCAGAGTGACAGTATATATCAGTCTGCAAATTTAGCATTTCTTGCGAAACTTTAAGCAAGGTGCGGGCGTCTTTGTTAAAAACACCCGCTTTTTAGTTCTTTTTAACACCTGAGCGGATATGCCAATTCAACTCCTCGATTTGATATGGCGAATTACATAGCCCCGATATCCGGTGCAGGAAGTTTCAATACCACTGATGCGGGGTGCAGGAATTCCACCTCCGAGTATGACGGGAGCGGTTTCAATTCTTGCCTCGTCCCATAGACCAGTCTCTATCAGAGTGTTTAATAGCTGCGCGCCGCCTTCGACCATGACCGATGTTACCCCATGGTCGGCATACAACGAGCGCATTGCTTCTCCGACAGTGATATCACCCTTGAATATCACGGACCGAGGATTAGCGACAATCTTCCTCGCTTTGTCAAGCCGCCCGGTACGGTCGAACGTCACGGGCCGGGGCGAACGACCGGGCCATAAACGCACATCGAGGCGAGGGTCATCTATATTCGCAGTATTAGTACCTACCATAATTGCATCTACATCGGCACGGCATTTGTGCATCATAACTGACGTGAGCGGCGAAGACAACTGTGCACGTACAGGAGATTCCGGAGTTCCGCCGGCTATATAACCGTCTGCCGATTGTGCCCATTTCAGAAGAATATACGGGCGCCCAAGTCGATGAGATGTAAGAAACATCGGGTTAACACTGTCGGTCAGTTCACGCATGAAGTCTGTCTCGACCTCTATGCCGGCTTCACGCAGCATAGCTATACCTCGCCCACTGACACTTGGGAAAGGGTCAGGACTTCCTACCACTACACGCGGAATACGCTTGTTTATAATCAGCTCCGCACACGGTGGTGTCTTGCCATAATGCGAACACGGTTCAAGGGTGACAAACATAGTTGCATCTTGCAGAAGGGCTTCATCACCGACTGAAGCTATGGCATTGACTTCGGCATGCGGGCCTCCATAAGCTCGATGAAAGCCTTCGCCTATGACCGTACCGTCGGGAGCTACCAAGACCGCACCGACCATAGGATTGGGTGACACCGCGCCGCGACCACAATATGCGAGAGCCACAGCTCGCGACATAAAAGACTCTTTGAGTCCGGGAGCAAAATCTGCTGACATTGACATGTGTTGATTTTATTAGCGCGAATTTAGTAATTATTATTTGGAAAAGCGGCCGGTCATGCTTAACTTTGCACTTGTAAGGGAAAATTATTACCCGATAAACACTGACTGACACAATGAAGACACCAGACCGTATTCTTGCCGAGAAGCTGCTGGAAATCAGCGCAATCAAACTTCAGCCTGCAAATCCTTTCGTGTGGGCTTCAGGATGGAACTCACCCATCTATACCGACAACCGTAAAACATTGTCTTACCCACACGTACGCAACTTCATCAAAGTGGAGCTGTGCCGCATCATACTTGAGAATTATCCCGATGCCGACGCCATCGCCGGCGTAGCCACAGGCGCGATAGCCATTGGCGCACTCGCCGCCGACACTCTTGGTCTGCCCTACGTTTACGTACGTTCCACTCCGAAAGACCACGGACTCGAAAACCTGATTGAGGGCAATCTCAAACCAGGACAGAAAGTAGTCGTTGTCGAAGACCTCGTATCGACCGGCGGCTCATCGCTCAAAGCCGTTGAAGCCATTCGCAATGTAGGCTGTGAAGTCGTAGGCATGACCGCTATTTTTTCATACGAATTCCCTATTTCAGTGAAGCGCTTCCGCGATGCCAACGTGCAGCTCATCCCGCTCTCGACATATTCCACGATGCTCGAAGCCGCTCTCGAAACAAACTATATCGAACCCGAACAGGTGGAAACGCTCAAGGAATGGCGCAAAGACCCTGCTGCGTGGACACCTGCTGAAAAACCATTTGCATAATGTCGGAATATAAAAGCAATCCCATACAGCTGAAAGGGTCGGCAGAGCAGACTTTTGACACGCTGTCTAACCTCGAAAACCTGAAAGCACTTCTCGAGAAAGCCCCGAAAGACAGAATTCCTGCCGACAAACTGGAAATGCTTGAGAAGCTCGAAATCACACCAGATTCCATAACGGTACCCGGCGGACCTATGGGTGCTGTCACACTTGAAGTGTCAGAACGCCGCCGTCCTGAATATATAGAACTGAAGGCAGCCCACCTGCCGGTCGATGTAAAGCTCGGCCTGGAGATAGAACCCGTGAGTGACTCAGAAGCACGCGGAACAATGGTCATCAACGCTGCCATCCCACCTATGCTTGCACCTATGGTCTCGGGCTCACTGAAAAAAATTCTTGAACAGTGTGCCACAATCCTCGGTTATGTCAACTTCGGTTAAAAACATATACCCGAAAATACTTTTCGGCATGCTCGGCACAGTACTTGCATTTACTGCCGCCGGGTGTGCCGACTCTATTGACGATGACCAGCGGATACCCGCAGTTGCCGTCAACATACGCCTGGACAATCAGGGACTGTGGAACACCTATGGCGTAGGCGGCTATGGTATTTATCGTTATTTTGTACGCGATACCCATGAGCCTGCCAATTTTTCATTCAATGAAACTACATTCACCGGATATGGCGGCGTATTGCTGATAGGAGGGACAAATCCTTTCACCGGCGAGGCATATACACCCATGGCCTACGACATGTCTTGTCCTGTGGAGAGAAAGCCGGAAATACGCGTACGTATCGACGACACAAACCTTGAGGCTGTTTGTCCTGTATGCACTTCAAGATACGACGTACTGATGAATGCAGGTACTCCCGTATCAGGTCCAGCAGTACAACCTGACCGCAAATACAGGCTCAGAATGTTGCGATGCATCCCCGGACAGAACGGTGGCTACATAATAGCGCAACGCTAAACACCTGCCACCCTATCACCACTCAAAACCTACATTGACGCCTATTGAGCTCAATACGGTGTTAGACGATGAAGAATACCAATACTCATTGGTAAGCAATTGGTATGTCACTCCGAGATTTACCGCCTGACGAGAGTTTTTGCTATTGACAGGGAAACGGACACCGACCGTCGGTCGCAGATAGAAACATTCTGAATTGGAAATATAACCTTTCCCTACACGCACATAGCTCTTGCCAACGAGAAAGGCTGCGCCGAGCCGTACATCGGCAAAAAACGATACGGATTGTGGCGAACCTGCGGTAAAGCGGAACGACGTATAGAGCGGTATCATGGCCGAAGTCGTCGTATATTTTTTATTTGCCGCATATCCGGGTGACCACACACCTGGGCCATAACCTTCGTCGGCGTGAGAAAAGAGGACGTCGACACCCATACCTGCGCCCATGAAGAACCATTGCCTGTACTGAATGCCCTGAGTCGTAGTAAATTCAAGAATGTCAGCCTGACGGTTGCCGACACCCATTGTGTATCCGGCATCTACATAGCCCTTATAATTCACACCTCCGGCGAGAGCCGTACTGACAAGGTCGGTGGCCTGGCGGGCGATAGAATAATACTGTGCCCGCGCGACAGCAGGTAAAACAAGGGCACATAATGCAGACATTATAATCGGGTATATTTTCTTCATAGCAATACGATTTAGCCGTTAGTCATGTTTATATAACAGACCAACACACCAAATTGTTAAGGCAGCATATCAAGCAAATCGCCGGCCACACGCGAAATGCCGGCCACCTCGTTACGGGTCGTCTTACGCGATGACAGATACAGAAAATACAACACCACCCCTACAGGGAATATTATCCCTGCCGCCACATTTTGCCAGCGACGTGGCATCCCTTTCTCCATACGGCGGTCGGAAAGAGGAGGCATATCCATAAGTTTATTTATGATTAGCTGATTGTGGGTGTAAAGCATCTCGCCTACAACCTTGTCGCATATAGTCATCAGTGGCACGACAGAAGGCCGCTTTGCCCGACCGAAAAAATACCCTGCATAGGATAATTTCTTACCGGTGGCGGCCAGATATGCGTCAGCTGTTTTAATCACATCATTTAAGTCAACCCGCGCTTCATACGGATTGAATTCCTCAAGCACTATCTGGTGTGCCACGACACCGCGCAGGTGTTTGCGCCCGAGGAGTTTCGACAATACATTGCGCAAGGCGTCAGGATTGAACAGATTTGAGTCTTTCATAGCCTTATACGTTGCGAAAACACCCAAAGGAGTCAGAACGAAGGTAGAAATCCACATTCCCTCCCACACGGGCCAATGGCCGTCGCGTGCCATTTTATATCCTGTATTGTCGATGATATAATAGACTATAAATAAGAATACCGATATTACGAGCGGCCAGCCTATGCCGCCTTTGCGTATGATAGCCCCGAGCGGAGCACCTATGAAGAAGAAAATCAGACAGGCTACCGACAGTGTGAATTTCTTCATAAGTTCTATCTCATGACGGCGCAACGATTTATTGTCAGCTTCAAGATTGGCTGCCTTAAACTGATATTCGGCCGCTGTGTTGCCGGCTCTCATTCTCGCCGAATTAAAAAGCCGGTCGGCCGACGAGGGGTCTTGCGCGTCAATAAGCGAGTCGAGTGTATTGGCCGACAATGGCGACGCCACAGCACGATACGGCTTGACCTTATGAGTTGTAAGGTCAATCTCCGGCTTAACGCCACCCAGCGGCTCGGTCTGAAGCATGACGGCATACGAACGCCCGGCAGAGTCGACCACCTGACTCACCGAGTCAATCGTCTCCCGGAGTTCAGCTATATTCTTGCCCACGTATTGCTTGCGCATGGCCTGGTCGTCCATACGGGTGAACTTGGCATCAAACGGTATCATGATTTGCTTCTCGGCAAATTCTTCCCTGCGGAAGGGAATATTGCGTTCAAGCCCCGTCTGCTCCCGCAAATTCTCAAACTGCTCGCCTTGCCACAGATGCAGATAGATGTGGCTCATGTCGGGTGTAAAATTCAATGTGGCCGAATCCGAGAGCAGGATAGTGGCGTTGACACCACCGTTGCGCACATCATAAATCATGACATCGTGCATCTTGCCCCCCTCGCGGTCTTTATGCTTCACATATAGATTAAAACCGTCAATCTCCGTATAGAAAGCTCCTTCCGGTATCTCCACATCGGGCTTTTTCTGCTTCACGGAGAAAAGCAGTGTGTACATCTTGACCTGCGCCCGTGGCAACACCTCATTCTGGAAAAAGAAAGCGCCTATAGCTATCAGGGAAATAAGCACAATCAGAGGCATCATCACCCGGACCAGCGAAATGCCGGACGCTTTCATGGCCGTAAGTTCGAATTTCTCTCCGAAATTTCCAAACGTCATCAGCGATGCGAGCAGTATGGCCAGAGGCAGCGACATGGGCACCATCGTCACTGCCGCATAGAAAAAAAGTTCCGCCAACACACTGATTTCAAGCCCCTTGCCGACAAGGTCGTCGACATATCGCCACAAAAACTGCATAAGCACGATGAAGAGCACGATGAAAAAAGTCATCGCAAACACCGGCAGAAAGCTTTTCAGCACAAAAATATGTAGACGCTTAATCCGTAACATTCCATAAATGCGGCAACATAATGCCCGTGCAAAGGTAGACAAAAGTAGCGGTAATATAAAATTATTCGCAGCAGTCACCACGCCGTTGCTCCATGTGTTAAAAATATGATTTTTTGTTTGACTGATTTATTTTTTTGTTTGTATTTGCTCAAAATTATTTTCAATCACAATCAAACAAAATCATGCCATGAAGAAAATCAGAATTGCCCTGCTGGGCGCAGCCGCATGCTTAGGCATATTGACCGCAGCTGCCGATGAAGCCGTTCCTGGTTCAGGACTTATCTACACGTACTATTATGATTACGACGACGGCATCGACAGCCATGTCGAGAAATATGTAGATTTCTGGATGTGCAACTCGCGAATCATCAATGGTAAGAAGTATGACCTGTGGTGCGAAGTGCCACATGGCGAGCAACCCGACTGGTACGACCTGAAAGTGACAGCACTCCTCCGCTGCGAAAACAACAAGGTCTACATGATGCTCGGACAAGGTCGCGAGTGCGGGGTGCTCAGCGACGTTTATGGTTTCTGGGACAAAGAGGTGATGATTTACGACTTCGGAGTAGCAGAGGGCGACACTTATCGCATAGGCTCTCTCGAAGACTACGAAGCTCAAGACTATAGTACGGCAGATTTCCCGCCGGATGAAATGATGTGGCTCTCATGGTTCGACCAAGGCATGATAAAAGTAGTGAAGGAAGAAAGCCGCGACTTCGCGGGAACTACGCGCAAGGTATGGACAATGGAGCAGACCCTCAATGAAGAAATACATAAACAAATACCCGACTATCCGGCAACCCGCACTTTCGAGGTTGTTGAAGGCATCGGAGCTATGTCGGGGCTTATGGCATTTCCCGGTATGTTCACACCAAATCCGCAGATTACGTTTGCATCCAACGGACGCAAACCGCGAAATCCGAAACTCTATCAGGTGAAAACCGTGACGTCAGGACAAGTGATTTACGAGAACAAAGACCTCGGCATCGAAACAGCATCAGACTCTTCAGACTCAAACCCTATGTATTACGACCTGCAGGGCAGAAAGATTGCTGAACCGGAATCAGGGTCTCTATATATAGTAAAACAGGGTGCTAAGGTGTCCCGCCGTATTTACCGCTGACAAATCGGCAAGACGATGATTATAGAGCGCAGGCATAAAAATGCTTGCGCTTTTTTGTATTTTTGCGGGCGAAAAGGCGCTGAATAATGAATTATCTTGAAATAATTGGCACAGCAATTGGCGTTGTATATCTCTATCTGGAATACAAGGCCAGCGCATGGCTTTGGGTGGCAAGCATAGCCATGCCGGCGGTATATCTGGCCGTGTATTACGAAGCTGGCCTATATGCCGACTTCGGCATCAGCATCTACTACATCCTCGCCTCGGTTTACGGTCTGGTGTGCTGGCTGAAAGGAGCACACACCGGTAGTCGCCCGCTGCCGATATCACACACTCCGAAGTCTCTCTACCTCCCGCTGACAATAATTTCTGCAGCTATCTTCGCTGCTATTGGTTTAATTCTAAGCCGGTTTACCGACAGCACAGTGCCATGGGCCGATGCCTTCACCACCTCACTCAGCATAGTGGCTCTATGGATGCTTGCCCGCAAGTATGTCGGGCAGTGGCTCGTATGGATAGTTGTCGATGTGGCAAGCAGCGCGCTATACGTCTACAAAGGATTATGGTTTACCGCCGCCCTTTATCTTGCCTACGCGGTAATAGCCGTGTTCGGCTATCGCAAATGGAAACGCCTGATGATTTAGACAATGGACTCGATTACAGATTTCGCACCCGAAGCAGTAATTATAGATGCCGGAAGTTTTCCGACCAATAAGGTGGCACTCTGCTGGCTCGACACTTGCCGCAGAATAGTATGCTGCGACGGCGCCGCCAACCGCTATCTCGCCAATTCCGACAAAGTGTGGCGCATCGTCGGCGACTGCGACTCTCTGTCGCCCGAAATCATGAGCCGCTATTCCGACATAGTGCGCCGTTTCCCCGACCAGGAAACCAACGACCAGACCAAAGCCGTGCGATACCTCGCAGCCAAAGGCATACGCAGGATAGTCATACTTGGAGCCACCGGTCTGAGAGAAGACCATACATTAGGCAACCTGAGCTTGCTCGTCGAATATCTCAAAGACGGAATAGATGCGCGGGCATATACCGACTTCGGAGTATTCATTCCCGCGAGGGATAGCCGCGTGTTCAGATGTCAGACAGGCACACAGGTGTCAATCTTCAACTTCGGCGCTAAAGGGCTACGCGCTGAAGGGCTGCGCTATCCGCTGCGCGACTTCGACAGCTGGTGGCAGGGCACGCTCAACGAAACTACTTCCGACCGCTTCACCATCCATGCCACCGGCCCATATCTCCTCTTCATCAACTACCCGGCACACTAAATATTAATACAAGCGGCGGCACACTCTCAACAGTGGCCGCCGCTCCAGCTCAGTATAAACATATTAATTATTTACGTTTGTAGACCTTCCGACCATTGATTATGTAGATACCCTCTTCGAGTCGCTCTACATCAGCGGCAGAAGCATTGCGCCGTACCAATCGGCCGGATATTGTATAGATAGTATTCGACTTACCGTCGTACAGAACATCGGCAATGCCAACTGTAGCGGTAACAACGCATTCGGCCTTAAGGTCAGAGCCGTCGGTCGTAGATGCGCTGATTACGCAAACACCGTCGCCCACTACCTTAACATTGCCTTCCTGGTCGACAGTCGCTACACTTTCATCGCTTGAAGACCAAAGAACCTCCTTATTTGTAGCCTCATCAGGCATTACAGTAGCTTCCAGACGGAACTCATCGCCTACAAATACATTCTTTTCTTCGATATCAAGAGAGATAGATGTAGCCAATGTCGGAGCGACTGTCACTTCACACGTGGCCGAAGCACTTCCACATGTTGCCGTTATTATGGCATTACCGACAGATATAGCAGTCACAAGGCCGTCGACTGAAACGATGGCAACTTCTTCATTTGACGAACTCCATACCACTGTCTTATCAGTAGTGGTTTCGGGGCTGACCGTAGCTATCAACTGTAAAGTTTCATCCTTTTCCATTGTTGCTTGCTTATAGTTTAAGTTAACAACCAATGTGTCATGCGATACAACTTTAACTATACATGTGGCCGAAGCACTACCGCATTTTGCTGTGATTGTAGCCTCGCCAACTGAAACGGCGGTAACTGTGCCGTTGTTGTCGACGGTTGCCACTTGTGTGTTTGACGATGTCCATGTCACTGTCTTATCGGTTGCATCTGAAGGACTCACTGTAGCTGTCAGTTTCGTAGTCTCTCCGGTTTTCAGCGATACCTGGGTCTTGTCAAGCGTAACACCCGATGCGGGAGTTGCAACAACGGTTACCTTACATGTAGCTGTTGCGCTGCCGCATTTTGCGGTTATAGTTACCTCGCCAACTGAAATGGCGGTAACTGTGCCGTTGTTGTCGACCGTCGCTACCTGCGGGTTGGATGATGTCCAGGTCACTGTCTTATCGGTAGTGGTTTCTGGGCTCACCGTGGCTGTCAGTTTCGTAGTCTCCCCGGCTTTCAGCGATACCTGGGTCTTGTCAAGAATCACACTTGCTGCGGGAGTTGCAATAACGGTTACCTTACATGTAGCTGTTGCACTGCCGCATTTTGCGGTGATAGTAGCTTCGCCAACTGAAACAGCAGTAACTGTGCCGGTGTTGTCGACCGTCGCTACCTGAGTGTTTGACGAACTCCAGGTCACTGTCTTGTCGGTTGCATCCTCTGGGCTCACCGTAGCTGTCAGTTTCGAGGTCTCCCCGGCTTTCAGCGATACCTGGGTCTTGTCAAGAATCACACTTGCTGCGGGAGTTGCAATAACGGTTACCTTACATGTAGCTGTTGCACTGCCGCATTTTGCGGTGATAGTAGCTTCGCCGACTGAAACCGCAGTAACTGTGCCGTTGTTGTCTACAGTTGCTACCTGTGGGTTTGATGATGTCCAGTTGACTGTCTTATCGGTAGTTGTTTCTGGACTCACTGTAGCTGTCAGTTTCGAGGTATCGCCGGCTTTCAGCGATACCTGAGTTTTGTCCAGGGTAACACCCGTTGCGGAAGTTGCGACTACGGTTACCTTACATGTAGCTGTTGCAGTGCCGCATTTAGCAGTGATTGTAGCTTCGCCGAGTGAAACAGCAGTAATTGTGCCGTTGTTGTCTACAGTCGCTACCAGTGGGTTTGACGATGTCCATGTCACTGTCTTGTCGGTAGTGGTTTCGGGGCTCACCGTGGCTGTCAGTTTCGAAGTCTCCCCGGCTTTCAGCGATACCTGGGTTTTGTCCAGGGTAACACTCGATGCTGGAGTAGCGACAACGGTTACCTTACATGTAGCTGACGCACTGCCGCATTTTGCGGTGATTGTAGCTTCGCCGAGTGAAACTGCAGTAACTGTGCCGTTGTTGTCTACAGTCGCTACCAGTGGGTTTGACGATGTCCATGTCACTGTCTTGTCGGTAGTGGTGTCGGGGTTGACTGTAGCTGTCAGTTTCGAGGTCTCCCCGGCTTTCAGCGATACCTGGGTTTTGTCAAGCGTAACACCCGTTGCGGGAGTTGCGACAACAGTCACCTTACATGTCGTAGATACACTTCCGCATGTGGCGGTGATTGTAGCTTCGCCGAGTGAAACTGCGGTAATTGTTCCAGTGTTGTCGACCGTCGCTACCTGCGGGTTGGATGAAGTCCAGGTGACGGTCTTATCTGTTGTGGTTTCGGGGCTCACTGTAGCTGTAAGTTTCGAAGTCTCTCCGGCTTTCAGCGATACCTGGGTCTTGTCCAGGGTAACACTCGATGCGGGAGTAGCGACAACGGTTACTTTACATGTTGCAGACACATCCCCGCATTTAGCTGTGATTGTGGCTTCGCCAAGTGAAATAGCATTAATTGTACCTGTGTTGTCGACTGTCGCTACCTGTGGATTCGACGAAGTCCAGGTGACGGTCTTGTCGGTTGTGGTTGCAGGGCTGACCGTAGCTGTCAGTTTCGAGGTTTCACCGACTTTCAAGGAAGCGGACGTCTTGTCAATAGTAACGCTCGATGCAGGTATATAAGCGGCTTCCACTGTAATATTGCACGTTGCTCTATATTCCTTATCATAGTTATCAATAAGGAGGTACGTAATAGTAGCTTCTCCTTTTGCAATGGCGGTTACAACACCATTGTTCACGGTTGCTACAGAAGGTGCGGAAGAACTCCACTGTTCAGACTTAACCTCGACATTACCATTTTTTGTTGCCTGGGCAACAAGAGTTTCAACATCGCCTTCGGTCATAGACAAGGATGACTTGTCCAATGAAACAGTGAATGTACCCGGAATTTCGGCAGATGCTTCAGAATCCGGAATAGCAACGTCTTTATCCTCTTTATTGGTTAGTAACACGTTATTGAGCATCACCGTACCTCCGGTAAAATTGGTGTTTGCATTGACCTTTACATAAAGTATCGCTCCCTGATTGCCCACTATTGAGGTATGCGTGGTAGAAAAGGCAGCAAGTCGGAGAGTATTATCCTTGATGTTGCTTACAAGTGTATAGTCTCCGCTCAACCGTTCAGATAATCTCACATCAGCTCTACCATTAGTAGAAACAAAGCTTAGCCCGGCAGGTAAAACAATTTCTGCCTGAACACCATAGTAATGCGTATTGTTGTCGAGGCATATAGTCAGCTCGGAGGTTTTGCCTGGTTGGAAGGTCTGCGCCTCAATAAACAAACGTTCTGAGGCTGATGCCGATACTCCCCAGCAAAGGAGTATCAGCACAACCGATATTATATAAGAAAATTTACACTTCATTTTATATTCAGGGTTATTATTTAACTATCACTTTTGTCACCTCATTACCTATCATCACTACGTAAACGCCGGGAGCAACATTTACGCGCTCCTCATTCTCTGAAGCGATAAATCGTGCTACTTGCAAAGCATCGGTAGTGAACACTGCCACTTCACACCCGGCAGCATTGTTAACCAGAATACCTTCACCATCTGCGGCTATCACAATATCAGAATCAGGCATGAAGCTGCTACTTATTGCAGATACTCCTTTCTCACAAGATACGAGAGCATATTCACCAGCACTTGCATCGGCGGCAACAATATTGGTTATAGATAAAGTTCCTGCGCATGAGTTGTCTGCAGTGACAACAAGTCGGAGGATTTCATCATCAGTGTCAGCAAACGAGTTGTTATTAAAGTCAAAGATTGCAAAACGCACGATATTGTCACCTACCGCTTTTGTCATGAGCGAATGGCAAACAGCACGGTTACCCAAGCTAACCGACTCAAGATTCATACCTGAAGGCAGGATAATATCACCTTGTACAGCTACATAATTTCGCGTATCTTCAAGAGTGACAGGAATCTCAAATCTGTTGCCATTCCGAGTCATATTATCCATTACGAGTCTATCTGCCGAAACGCTTGCGCCTCTCATATATACATCATTAGTGATGACAACTGGCTGATTAAGAATTATAGTTATTGTAGCCGAGGCATCCGACACTGTGATACGGCTATCGGCATTGATATCGGAAGCATCAAAGTTGAAATAATCCACTTCATTGCCAACGACATAGTTCGCAATGTTTACAGCATCGGCAATATTGACAACACCATTGTCGTTTGAGTCGCCAAGAATAACTCCTGTATTAACGAAATTTTTCCATACATCGGCGAGTTTATATGCCTGTTTGCTTTCGGCGGGAGTAAACAGCTCAGCAGAAGCATAAACATTCGTATCGAAAGAATTCTCCACTGCTGTCGGAGGTACGAGAGCCCTGACATCTACTGTTGTCAACGGACAATGAGCAAACGCCTCGTTCTTCAAATATTCAATAGTTTCCGGCAGAATAATTTCCTGCAGATTAGTATATGCTGAGAACGCTCCATTGTTAATGCCAACTACGCTATATCCCACACCCTTATAGAATACATTGGCCGGAATTTCAACTGCCTCAATAGTGTCAATACCAGTGATATCTTGAAGGATATCGTCAGGAACAGCGGTATGGGCAACAACCTCGCATTTCATGTTGTCAAAATCAGTCACATGATAATATGAATCTCTGTAATAAAAGAATCTCTCTGAATCAATAATATCATTAATTATAAAGAAGTTTTGCCATTGGTCTGCATCTTGATATGCATCAATAGCATTCTCGGGAACATGCAAATCGCAATCCCAGAAAATTATATCTGTTAATGCATTCAAATTACAAAACGGAGGTGTCGGATTATGACTGATAAGAGTATGTAAAGACGGACAATCAGATAAGGCTTGCTGTCCTATGCTTTTTACAGAACGACCAAACTCTATGATTTCCATACGTGTGCAATTATTAAAAGCGTAATGGCCTACAGTCAAAACTCTGTCTCCGATTAGAGCCTTTTCAAGATTGGTGCAACCGGCAAACTCAAGATCATATACTTTAGATTCCGCATCGGATATTTCTATATATTTAAGTGTTGTATTACCATAAAAAGGTGAATATCCAGAAGCCTTATTGGTGTTATATGATAAGGAGCGACCTATAAAAACGTACTCAATAGGACAGTCTGAAAAAATAGGACTATTACTATTGCTACCGATTGTTATTACACAAGGAGAATCTGATTCAGCATCAGTTAAATTATGGATTTCCTCAAATCTTATATTTTTAAGAGAGGAACACCTTTTGAATGCATAATCCCCGATTGTTTTTACATAAGGAGGTATATTTAATGTGCTTAATGAGGTACACTCCTCAAAAGCATACTCTCCTATATTGGGTATTTCTCCAAGATTAACTGATTGCAACGAAGTACACCCACTAAAAATATAATTACCAATATTTTTTTGACTTGAAAATTCGGCTGCTTCTAAAGAAGCACACCCTTTAAAAGCATTATCACCAATTGTTCCAACGTTATTTATAACAACATCTTTAAGAGAGGTGCAACCTCTGAACGCATCAGCATAAATATCGGATATGGTTTCTGGAATTATGAGTGATACGGGTTCCTGTGTCATACTATCTTGAAACGCTCCCAAACCAATATATCCACGATTCTTCAATTCTACGGAACATATATGAGAACAACCCCAGAATGCATGATTTTGGATATCAGACACATCTGGTCCAATAACAAGACACGCAGAATATTTTGTTGCACTTCCATCAAATGCACCTTCTCCTATTATTCCAACATTATATAATTTCAAATCGCTAATAGCGTAACAGTTGCTAAACGCACACGACATAACATCTTTAACTTTAGAGCCAATATATAAAGTCGCTAAATCTTGTTGTGCACTATTCGCAAAAGCCAGTTCGCCGATATTACCGCTATTATTAATATTTATTGTTTGCAACTTTGTGCAATTGGCAAATGCAGAATTTTTTATATCTCCATTATTATTCAAATCTAATATCTTTAGCGAATGACAGCCATTGAAGGCAGAATTGTCAATTTCCGTAATATTCTCTCCAATTGTAAGAGTTGCAGTAGATGTTCCAGTAAAGCCCAATCCGACATTCCCTTTTTCATGACACATACTATTACAAAATGCATTGACGCCTATTGAACCTAAATTATTTAAATGAATCTCATCTAGTCCATACGATCCATAGAATGCACCTTCCATGATATCTGTGACATTTGAACCAACTGTCAAATTTGCTAAGTATTTTATTATACCATCTTTGAAAGCATCTTTTCCAATTTTCCCTTTGTTGTTCAGGTCAATTGTTTTTAAAGATTCACAATTCCTGAACGCACCTTCTTCGATTTCTCGAACATTAGCCCCTACAACAAGTGTGCATGCACTATACCTCATGCTATTCAAAAAGGCTTCTTGTCCAATAGAGCCTATATTATTTATTGTCACCTCTTTCAAATGCTGACAATTCCTGAAAGCCTGTTTGCCAATATCTCCTGTATTATATATTTGTGCAGAAGTAAAACCACTACAATTATAAAAGGCAAAGTCTGCTATGGAAGTGACATTTGATGTTATTTCAATTTCACCACCAGCAAATACTTGTGCGCATGATCCAAAAGCATACGAACCAATTGAACCTGTATTGTCAAGTGTAACATGTTGTAATGCCGAACAGCCGGCAAAACTATATTCGCCTATGTCCGTTACGGATGAATGTACGATAAGTTTTGATGACGACTGAGTTGAACAACCAATAAATGCAGACTCTTCAATAGCACCTGTGTTTTCAAGAATAATTGATGTAAGATGGGTACATCCTTTAAAAGCATGTTTCCCTATTCCTGTCACACCTTTGCCAATGTAAAGTTGAGCCTTATTTTGGGTTGCACATTCAGAAAAAGCATACTCTGTAATATTACCTGTTGTGTTGATATTAATACTTTCCATTCCAGCACATAATTCAAATGCCTTTTGTTTAATATCACCTGTATTGCTTAGTATTAATATTTTTAGTGCACTGCATCCACTGAAGGCCTGCTCATTAATATTTGTAACCGAAGGTCCAATGTCAAGAGTTGCAGATTCGATTGTCATGCTATTCTCAAATGCATTTTTCCCAATTTCTCCGCTATTAAATATTAAAGCTTCGGTAAGGCCAATACATCCGCTAAAACTACATGGTGAGATATCCGATACATTTTCAGTAATCAATAATTTTGCCGGTGAATTCAATATAGAATTTCTAAACGCATTCTCTCCGATTATTCCCTTACAATTAACAGTAATATCAGATAAATTTATACATTCCTTGAATGCACCTTTCCCTATCGAATTAGTATTATCAACAATTAATTCAGATAAATTTTTACATCCCTCAAATGTTGATATTCCGATAGTATATATAGAAGAAGGAATATGCAACTTACTAATATTCTCGCAATGATAAAACGCATAGTCGGATATGTTACCGGTAAAATATATATCTACTGATTTTATAAAAGTGTTATAATAAAATGCAAAAGGCATAATTTCTATTACACTCATTACTCTATCGCGATATCCAACTTCTGAATCTAATGTAAGATGTTCTGCATCTATCGAATACGGACAGTCGACAATAGCACATGTCCTTTTTCCTGGATTGATTGGAACATAAACTATTCCTTCGACCTCAAACAATGAGCTTAGATATGGATAAATTGAGGTTTTTTTAAGATTAGTATAGAAACTTGTAGGAACATAATTGATTATATTCTTATTATAATAATGGTATCCGGTAGGTGGAGTATTACTCTGCCATATAAATTTGGCCATGGGCGGCTCTTCACATTGTCCCATGTTTAGAACACCTGAACCAACAAGAACTGAACACAGACTGTTGCAGCCAGATATAGCATTCTCTCCAATGTCAGTTACTGAATTTGGTATCCTTAGAGACATCAACCCTGAGCCACGGAAAGCCCATTTAGATATTTCGAGAAGTCCTTCAGGCAATTTTATTTCTTTCAGATTAATACTGTTCTGGAATGCTGCTTCGGGAATTCTTTTGACTCCTTCTCCGATGGTAACTTTTTCAACATCTTCGAACATTGACGAGGAAATCCAGGTCTTTCCATAACATTCTTTAGCATTAAAAACGACTTCCTTTAGATTATTACCAGAGATGCCCCCACCAATATATTTCACATTTTCTGGAATTGTTATCGAGGAAATATTTGTTCCAAATAGTATATGCGAACCTATTGAGTCTACTGTTTCCGGTATTGTAAATGACGTCAAAGATTTACAACCGTCGAACGCGAAATCATCAATTTTTCTTAAATTCTCAGACAACTCAACTTCACTCAAATTTGTACAATACTCAAATGAGGAATTCCCAACTGATTCAACTGAGTTTGGAATTGAAATGCTTCTTAAATTACTGCATTGTTTAAAAGATCCGTATCCAATTGATTTAACTGAGTTTGGGATTGAGACTGCACTTAATTCCTTACAGTTTCGAAAAGCCCAATTCCCAACTGATACCACACGATATTTCTTGTTGTTAGTAACTTCTGCAGGTATAGAAATCACACCGGAATATGAATTATATTCCGTCGTTTTATAAGTAACTTCAACTGTTCTGTCTGTCTCGGATAATATATTGTAATACAACCCACCATTTTGAAAATCGAAAGCAAATGTTGGTAGTGAAAATATCAATCCTACTACCATTAATATAAAAATATGTATATCTCGTTTCACTTCTTTTCTTGTTTTTTGTTAAGAATTTCTTTATAATTGACTACTCTCCTAAAAATTGCTTAAGATAGGAACAACCTCCTTCAATAGATAGTAAGTGTCTGTCCCTCGTAAGTATAAGTAAAGTCTCGGGCAAATACGGGCAACGCCAATAGAAAGAGTGTTGCCCATATTGCCATTCGCTGTAAAGTTTGTTTCATATATGATAATGTTTATTGTTTCTTTGACCCCTGATTCCCTTTTTTAAATTGTTGATTCACATTTTCAAAATACTCTTGTTGATGCTTGTCTCTTTTTTTATTACACTCTGCTTGAGTATGCTTTCTCACTGCATCAATCACCACCAGACATTCTTCTTCTGTAAGATGTTCTTCAGATAGTAATATTTTATCAGCCAAGGCTGGATTGGTTGGTCGTACTATATTGGCCACGTCTTCTTTGGGGTGTATTTTTAATAATTTCATTAGTTCTTTCCTTGCAGAATGTTTATCCTGCTTCTCGTTCTCATTTTTGTTCATGGTTTAATATTTGGGATTAATTCACAAATTTAGTGTGATTAATTGTCCGTTTTAAGACCGGGGTGTATCAAACATTCATACAGAATGTATGATATTGTTAGACTCTGTCAATCACGTCATCAGTCGATTTCTGGCGCAAATCGAGCGAAAGGTCGGAGAAGAAGTCGTGATTTAAGGCTATGGATATGCGACGCAGAAGTTCGGTGTCGATAGTGGAACGGCCAAAGATGTTGTAGACATTCGCACGCCGGCAGTTGAGTTGCGCTGCAAGCCACCCTATGTTGTGGCTTTTAGGCTGCTGGTCGAAGACCTCTTTTATGCGTTGGCCGATGTGGAGCATCGCTGATTGTTGCGGCCTGTCGTTCCTTCTGACCTGCGGGTGTTTATAAACAAAGAAGACGTGGAACGATGTTCAGTTTATCACTATCAGGCATCGCCAAACGCCTACCAAAGAATAAACAGTCCACTCCCACGCCTTGACCGATATATACCGGCGCTCCCCTTGCCGGGGAGTGGATAGTTACGGCAAGACAGGAAGCGTTTTATGACTGCCTGGTCCTCTTTGGTTTGAAATTGGCGATTTCGATAGTAGGACAAAGCAAAAACGCTTCTTGAAAAATATGTAAAAAGCGAAAAGCCCCTGAAGACTTCCCGCTGCGAATTTACGAATTATTTTGATTTTACGCTACTTCCGACATCTTTCTGCAACAAACCGTAGAGTATGGGATATATTCTCTGAACTTATACACTACGGCTCGTTACCATTTGTGACGCTTTTAGAATTGAGGTCGTTATGTCGCGAGCTATATAGTTCATATTAAGAGCGACAGGTGTGTTTTATGCAAATTTCATTTCGGGACCGAACCGACTATCTCAAACATTTCTATATATTTGCACAACAAAACTTATATGGCTACAAGCATTTCTATAAAATTCGTCGGGTTCTGGCATACGTTTGATGTCGAAAACAATCTTATAACTAAAGCTTTGCGCGCGTCAAGGCGCGTCGATGTCATACCGACCGGTTCGTCGGAAACTCCGGATATTCTATTCTTCACATGTTTTGACCGGGGAGAACATTTTGCATACGACTGTCTGAAGATTTACTACACTGGGGAGAATGATTTCCCCGACTTCAATGTGTGCGACTATGCCCTGTCGTTCGTGCCGAGCGACTGCGGTGGCCGAAACATGCGCTATCCTCTGTTCATGCTGATGGATGAGTTCGACAGGGAAGCACCCCGACTTTCCGACCGGGAAGCACTCGACCGCGGGTTCTGCAGCTTCGTGGCAAGCGCCACACAAAATGCCGACAGAATGAGAATCGTTCTTCCGGACTTGCTCGAACAGTACAAACCGCTTGCCTACGGCGGGAGCTTCCGCAACAATGTGGGCGGCCGAGTAGCCGACAAAGAAGATTTTATCTCCCGATATAAATTCAATCTGGCTGTAGAAAATTCGCTGGCCGACGGTTATGTAACGGAAAAGATTGTAGAGCCTTTCTGCGCAGCCACGGTGCCTATCTATTGGGGAAGCCGCGAGGTTATGAAAGATTTTAATCCTGAAGCCTTCATTTATGCGGGTGATTATGACTCTCTTGAAGGGCTGTTGGCAGAGGTGCGACGCCTCGACAATGACAGTGCAGCCTATCTCGCGATGCTGCGCACTCCAAAGCATTTGCATGAGCTGACAGTAGACTACAATGCGCGGCTCGCAGACTATCTCGGCGGAATAGCCGACCGTATGGAAAGAAAAATTCCCCGTTACGGACGAACGGGGATTATTATGCGTAATCTTGAATTAAGCGAAGCCATTCAACGCAACCGCTATGTGCGCTGGCTGCTCCGGAAGACTCTTCCGGGCGTTTATCATCGGTAATCTTTCAGGATGCCCTGCAGACGCTTGCGGGCAAAGAAGATGCGGCTCTTGACTGTGCCGAGTGGCAAACCCATCTTTTCAGCAATCTCGCTATATTTATAGCCGGCCACGTAGAGCGTGAAAGGCTGACGATATTCTTCCGAAAACTCGTTGATAACACGGCTGATTTCTTTCGTTGCGAAAGAACCCTCGGGGGTCTCAAATCCTGACTCCTGGCTGATGTTGAGGTGGTAGAGGTCCTCTGTATTGTCAATTACCGTAGCGCTGCGCACCTGACGGCGGTAGTTGTTGATGAAGATGTTGCGCATGATTGTGAACACCCATCCTTTGAAATTGACATTATCTACATATTTGGCTTCGTTGTCGAGCACCTTGAGAGTTGTATCCTGCAGAAGGTCGCTTGCCTCATCACGGTTGGAGGTGAGCTGGAACGCGAAGTTCATCATGTTGCCCTGAAGAGCTACAAGACGCTGTTTGAATGAAAGTGATTGAGCCATAGCGGATTTATTTGTTATCAATAGTTATCGTTTGTCGTTTGTATATATAACACACAGCTGAGAATTTCTATCGTCGCTTTTTTGATTTTTTTGTAAATATTTTTTCAATTCTTTCATACACGCCTGATTTACAGATGTTTGCATAACGGAAATTTTTCAGCATTTCATATTCGAAGATTTTTAGTATCTTCGCGTCGGTTAATCTCTTTCACATTATTATATGAAAACTAAGCAGAACGAAGCAGACACCAACCCAACCGCTCCAATCGGAAACCGACACGGATTTGTCGCATTCGTGCGCTCACACCTGCCACTGCTCATCGTGGGCACCGTGGTGATTCTCCTGCTTTTCTTCAATGAAGAGACCAGCCTGTCGCTCAACATGAAATACGACAACGAAATCCGCGACCTCAAATCAGAGATTAAGAGCAATATCGATTCGGCTGAATACTATCGTGCCAAACGCGAGGCCATATTGAGCGGCACACAAGACCTTGAGGCAATAGCCCGCGAGCAATACCACATGCAGCGTCCGACGGAAGACGTCTACGTGATACGCAATAAATAATACATCTTCTCAATAATGAAGCACAAGACTCCCAACACAGACCGACCCGCCGGGCGTGTACTCGACATGATAGGTTCGTGCGGCATGATTCTCATTGCTGCCGGACTGCTCATACCGCTATTCAACATGTTCAACCCAGCATTGCTCGACATCTGCAAATGGATATACGCTGCCGGAGCTCTGGCTATGTTTGTATCGAAAATAAGCGCTCGTCAGAACCGCTCGGAAAGTTTCAGACTGCGTCGTCTGCGCCGTATGGAGTTCTGGGCAGCTACATGCTTTGTCGTGGGTGCCGCTTTGTGGTTCTACAATGCACACAAATTCGCTAAATTCCCAGAGGGTACCGTAGGAGCTCTGGCAATTATCCGCGACACTATCCTCTTTGCCATATCGGGCGCCGTACTGCAGATTGTATCCGTATGGATGATATATTTCCGCGAAAAGAAAGAAGCCCGCGACAAAGCGTGACCCGGGCATTGTACGCAATAATTAAATTTTGCTAAATTTGCGGCATAATGCAAAGAGCCATCACAATCGACATAGGCAACACCTGGACCAAGACATGCGTCTTCGACGGACTAACCATGCTTCATAGCATCCGCACCCGCAAGCCCGAGCCTGACACCATAGGCATGATGAGCCATCTGTGGAATGCTGATTATGCCGCTCTTTGCTCAGTGCGTAAACCGGAAGAGGCAGTACGCACAGCGCTCGGCAACATCTATGGAGAACGGTTGTTCGTATTGAACGGCAACTCTCCACTGCCTATTCGCATAAACTATTCTGACCCTTCGGCTCTCGGAGCTGACAGAATAGCCGCTGCATGCGGAGCAGTGGCCTTATTCGGCAATGATGCATTGCTCGTAATCGATGCCGGCACAGCTATAACGGCCGACATCGTGGCCGGTAGCGTCTTTGTCGGAGGCAAAATCTCTCCAGGGTTGCGTCTGCGCCTTGAATCATTGCACAAATCCACCGGGCGGCTACCAAATATAGAGCCCGACTCGGGATGCCCGGGTTTAGGCAACGACACAGCAGATTGCATCTTGGCAGGCACATTGGGTGGCCTCCTGGCAGAAATAAAAGCCGACATGGAGCAAGCTAAGAATGGCTACTCTTGCACCACTGCGATTCTGACAGGCGGGCATGCCTCTTTATTGGCGCGCGAACTTGGCAACGACACCCCGCTCCGCACCATCGTACTTCCCGAGCTTGCGAGCCTCGGACTTAAATGCATTATAGACTATCATGAAAATAATTAAGACCCTGACGCTAATCGTTCTGTCGCTGATACCGACATTATGCGCCACGAAAGCCACCGCACAAAACACCGTATCGCCCTACTCTATGTATGGTTATGGCCTGCTGAACGACTATGCCATAGGAGCGCAACGCCAAATGGGCGGTGTAGGTATAGCACAACAGACCGGCCGACAGATTAATATGATGAATCCGGCATCGTATGCCGCCATTGATTCACTCACTTTCATCTGGGCCATAGGAGCAGATGTATCGATGCTTCACAGCAAAGAAAACGGAAAAACGGGAAGCGCAACCGGCGGAGGCCTCGACTACATCAACATGCAGTTCCCAATCGGCAAATGGATGGGAGCATCTCTTGGCCTTGTACCCTACTCATCGGTAGGATATTCTTTTGGCAATGAAATCAAGCACGGTGTAGTGTCAAATCAGGGAACAGGTGGAATAACCGAAGCATACGCCGGCATTTCGGGCAAATGGCGAGGAATATCGTTGGGTGTCAACGTAACGTATGGTTTCGGCAATATAATAAACGACGTATATGCAAATACAGAAACCGGACGCAACACCTTGTTCGAACATGTGATGCGCGTACGTGACTGGAATGTCAATATAGGCGCGCAGTACAGACAGCCGATAGGCCGGTACGACAAAGTAGTAGTCGGTCTGACTTACAGTCCTAAGAAAAGCATGCACGGTAATTCATGGGCCGCTTACTGGGACATAGACCAGGACAAGGCAGCCGACACTGTAGGGTATATGAAGCTCAAGAACAACTACTTCCGTCCTACATCCATAGGCTCAGGAGTGAGCTACACACACTCGCGCTTCTACGAACTGACAGTCGAAGCCGACTTCATATGGCAAAACTGGGCTAAAGCCAAATATTCATCCATGTATGACGAAGCCGGACAATTGCTCTACGAAGGGATGAAATTCGCCGACCGTATGCGCGGAGCGATAGGTGCTGAATTTGTACCGAAACTTCGCGGCAACTATTTCGAGCGGATTGCCTACCGCGCCGGTGCTTACTATAGCCGCGACTACATAACCGTACTCGGCAACAATGTACGCGAATACGGCATATCCGCCGGTTTCGGCCTGCCGACCCCCGAAGGCAAAACCATCATCAATCTCGGCTTCGAATGGAAACGTCGCGAAGCATACCCGGCCAAACTCATAAGCGAGAATTATTTCAACATCACTCTCGGCGTCAACTTCAACGAGATGTGGTTCTGGCAGCGTAAACTCAAGTGACAACCCCGCACCACGGCATATTAAGCACCCTTTGGCATCCGGCCCGGATTGCCGGCCTACTCATGTTGGCCTCCGTAGCAATTTCAGGCTGCCACCCGGACGATACCCCGAAAGTGAACCGTGCGATTGACGCACGCAAGATGCCGACAATGACCACCCGCAATGTCGCAACCCTCATCAGCGATTCGGGCATAGTTCAATATAAGATTGTAGCGCCGATATGGTACGTTTATGATGAAGTCGACACTCCATATTGGAGTTTCCCGAAGGGGCTGTATCTTGAAAAATATGACCGCAAACTCAAAGTAACCGCGTCGGTG
>CAYVNJ010000005.1:0-40302 GCA_964452865.1 uncultured Sangeribacter sp.
TCGAGGCCATGCGCCCCAACTGGCGAATAACATACGACGGTCTAATTTACCTTGGAAACATGCGCAAATGGTTTAAGAGTTTTACATTGACGCATGCCTATCAATGTACTTACGCAGTGGGTTCTTACAATGGCTTCCTCAATTGGATTGGCGTGAACGGCGATTTTGGTTTCACACTGAACGACCAGACCCAGCAACCCATTCCTTCCTCACCATATAATATTGCCTCTGCAGCAATCACAGAAAAATTTGCACCTCTCATCGGCGTCAGCGCAACAATGAACAACAATCTTACATTCAATGCCGAATACCGCGACAGCCGTACATTGACCCTCAATCCAAGTGCGGGTCAGCTTGTTGAGGCCGCTACACAACAATTGACTATGGGCGTTGGCTATAAAATTGCCAATTTCAATTCTATTCTTAAACTTGGAAGCCGCCAGGGTGGAGTCAGCAACGACCTGTCACTCAACTTTGATTTCTCTCTATCGAACAATCAGAGTCTTATCCGCCGTATAGAGTCGGCATATACTCAGGCTACCAACGGAGCACGCACCATGTCAATCAACTTTACGGCAAGCTATGTACTCAGCCGACGAATAACACTCTCTGCATTTTTCGACCACCAGGTCAACACACCGCTTGTGTCTAATTCGTCATATCCCACCTCTAACTCCAACTACGGTATAGCCGTCAACATGTCGCTTGCACGATGACCCGACATCAGATATTGACATACTCCTTAGTATTTATTGTCATCTTCCTCGTGACATCGGCTGCTACCATGCTGCTTCAGCCGACAACCGATGATTGGTTTTTTCTAAATTATTTTCCGAATTCATCAGCCAAATGGAATATAGACGGTTACAGGTGGTTCAGCGATTGCAGGTTGCTCATGCGTGACTTCTGGCGACCGCTCGAAGACATCTTTCTTTCTGCCGAATCAACGAAGCCGGAGCTTTTTCCATACTTAAACCACTTGTTGGCCGTGACCGGAGCTTTCCTGACCGCGGCGGGAGTCTGGAACTGTTGCCTCTCGCTTCGGCTTAACCGTAAGGTATCTTTCGGTGCTGCAGTCATGTTGATATTCCTTGCCAACAGTGCAGGCGCACTACTGTCCATAGACTCCATAACTCAGACGTGGGCAGCGGCGTTTGGTATATGGTCGGCAGTTGCCTACATACGTTTACGCAGAGGGCGCATACCAATATGGCTTATGCTCGGACTCCTTTCATGCTTTTCTAAAGAAACGGGTGTTGTATTTTTTATCTGCGGCCCTGTATTGTATCTTTTGAGCAAAGAAAAGCGTCTTACAATAAAAAATTCACGAACAGCGCTCATCGGCATTATTCCTGCAGCGCTATACACTGTAGTATATCTTCTTTTACGCCATCAGTATCAAATAGAATTTCCGCCTCCGGGTGAGGAAACAACCGCTGTCTGCATAAACGGCATGCCCGACTGGAGTGTACGATGCCTTACACCCATGCATAACGAACCCTCAAGCTATGTTCCTCACCCCTTAGTATTGATTAAGAATATTATAATCCTCTTTATATGCGGTGTGTGGCCTATTGATACGGTAGCCGTGACATATCATCAATGGCTACCGGCAATAATAACCCTTCTATTGGGCATAGGTGGACCATTTCTTATATACTCTGCCTATCGCCAAGCCGACCGCCGTGTGCGTCAACGTTCGATAATTCTCCTTGCTCTTGCTGCCATTGTATCGCTTCCGTCATTTATCACGCGTGCCGGAGAAATTTCACCTTTCACTTCGAATACAATATTAGTCATGGCTGTGTTTAGTCTGCTCAACAACATGAAATGGAGCACGCCGAGACGAATTGCACTCGTAGGATTTATACTTGCCACATGTTTCACTCTGACTCATAAATACATAGTTGCCTACCAAGCCGGAGAGCGCGGTAGAGAAATGGCAAAAGAGGTAAAAGCACATTCCCCTGAAAATCCGCGAAACGTATTATGGATTGGAATAGACGAAGCACCTCTCGATGCAGGAGGTGCAATCTTCACCAACAGCCCATACAAAAACTTCAATCATGGGTCGGCAGTCATCCGTGAATACGACTACCTCTACCCTCTCCGACTCGACAAAAGAGTGTTCCCGCACGACTATGTACGCCCAGAAATCATCGACAGTCTTGTTGCCACCAACATAAACCGCTACGATTGTATCTGGGTGACACAAGGCAGTAAAACCAAAATCTATCTCCCGCAGTAAAGTATGTGAAAAATTATGATTAAATTCGCGCATAATATCAAAGCGGATTAAATCATGTCACAAAAGCCATCTATCCCTAAGGGAACACGCGATTTCACTCCGCGCGAAACATCGCGCCGCAACTATATTTTCGACAACATAAAAGCTTGCTTCCGCCTATTCGGTTTCAAACAAATCGAAACACCTGCCATGGAGAACCTTCAGACTCTTATGGGCAAGTATGGAGAAGAAGGTGACAAGCTGCTTTTCAAAATCTTAAATTCAGGCGATTTCCTTAAAAAGACAACAGAAGCGGATTTTGCCGAGAAAAATCTCCCGCATATAGCCAATCAGTTGTGTGAAAAGGGGTTACGATACGACCTGACAGTTCCTTTTGCGCGCTTTGTCGTGCAACACCGCAACGACCTTACTTTCCCTTTCAAGCGCTTCCAGATACAACCTGTATGGCGTGCAGACCGACCGCAGAAAGGTAGATACCGCGAATTCTATCAGTGCGATGCCGACATAGTTGGTTCAGACTCGCTCCTCAACGAGGTCGATTTGTTATCGCTGATTGACATGGTGTTCGCACGCCTCGGCATCAATATAACAGTTAAACTAAATAACCGTAAGATTTTGGCCGGTATGGCTGAACTTGTAGGTAAACCGGAGTTACTAACTGACATAACAGTAGCGATAGACAAACTCGACAAAACATCTATGGAGGATGTTGAAGACGAATTACGCCAGAAAGGTCTTGACGAACATGCGCTCTCACTGCTTCGACCTGTGCTCAACCTTGCCGGAACAAATGATGAGAAACTCGATACATTGGCCACCATATTGGCCGATACTCCGTCCGGACCTAAGGGTATAGAAGAGATGCGGTTTGTAACTAAAGCATTCAGCCGTCTAAACCACTCATGCAGCCTCGAAGTAGATTTCTCACTCGCACGTGGTCTGAATTACTACACCGGCACAATAATTGAAGTTAAGGCTAACGATGTGGCAATCGGCAGTATATCAGGTGGAGGCCGATATGACAATCTAACGGGAGTATTTGGGGTTGAAGGTCTTTCAGGAGTGGGCATATCTTTCGGTGCGGACCGCATCTACGACGTCATGGAACAACTCGACCTATTTCCCGACTCGCTTGAAACTTCGGCCAAAATAATGTTTGTCAACTTCGGAGAAAAAGAAGCCGAACGCTCACTTGAAATAATAAGCAAGCTGAGGAAAGAAGGAATATCAGCCGAACTGTACCCGGACGCTGCAAAAATGAAAAAACAGCTTGGGGCTGCCAATACGAACGGAACTCCATACGTTGCGATAATAGGTGAATCGGAGCTTGCCGACAGTACAATATGCCTTAAAGACATGAAAGAAGGCAAACAATCTATACTGACAGAAGATGAATTGCTTGCCGTACTCAAAAGCTAAAATAATATTAACCTCACTCATAGTCTTTGTTTTTCTCCTGACAGGATGCAAAGGCAGTAATACCGGTTCAACGGATAGTACCTCAGAGCTGGAGAATGCCAAGTTTCTGCGTCTTGAGCATAAAAATGGTTATACTGTTGCTGAAATCATGAATCCCGGTGATACCACCACCATGCTTCAGCGACTAATTCTCGTACCCCGCACAAGCGAACTACCGGACTCCCTACCAGAAGGAGTGATTATCCGTACTCCACTACGAAAGGTAGTAATCTACTCTTCAGTTCATGAAAAAGGTATAGAACTGGCCGGAGAACCGTCTGCCATTGTTGGAGTTGCCGACGCAAGTTTCTTTAATTCAGAACGTATTCGCAAAGGGTTGACCGACGGAAGCATTCAAGATATCGGAGCGCCGCAATCGCCGTCGGCTGAAAAATTACTCGACATTGCCCCGGATGCCATTCTGCTTAACGTCTACGACAATATTGACTTGCGCCAGATTGAACGTCTGGGCATCCCGATTGTAAAACTAACCGACAGCTATGAAACATCGCCTCTCGGACGCTCGGAATGGATTAAACTGTACGGGGAGTTGTTTGGTAAAAGACAAACTGCCGACAGTATATACGCTGATGTATGTACACAATATAACGACATACGCAACAAGATAAGTTTTGCCAAGTCTCACCCACGCGTAATGACCGACAATATGTATCAGGGAATATGGTATGTACCCGGTGGAAAATCCTATCAGGCTAAAATGTTGAATGATGCGGGTGCAAAATATATTTTTGACGATGATACATCGACAGGCTCTCTGCCTCTGTCATTCGAAAAAGTACTCGAACGTGGAGAAGATGCCGACGTATGGATTATAAAAAGTTTAGGTATAGACCTGACTCGCCAGGCGCTACTCAGCCAGGACAATCGATACAGAGCGTTCTCGGCTGTCGACAACGGGGGTGTATACTACTGTAATACAATGACACACCCGCTGTTCGACGACACCGCTTTTCTCCCACATCTGCTTCTTGCGGATTATGCCGCTATGTTCCACCCGGAGCTATTCAGTACCCCACTCCGTTATTTCGTAAAGATGCAGCAATGAAAAGACCTGCCCTGCGGTTCACCTTAAGCATTATTCTGCCCTTTGCAACATGTATAATATTTGCACTGGCATCACTGTTCTTCGGGGCGGTCGATATTCCGGCTGCCGATGTTTTCAAGATACTTGCAGGCACGGAAAGTGCACGACCGTCATGGCAATTCATAGTTATGGAATCACGTCTGCCTATGGCTCTGACGGCAATGGCAGCAGGCAGTTCCCTGGCGGTTGCCGGTCTTATGCTCCAGACGACTTTTGAAAACCCACTTTCCGGACCGTCAATTCTCGGCGTCAGTACAGGCTCATCGTTAGGGGTGGCCATACTCACTCTTGGAGCCGGCTCTTTCCTTGTAAAGACGCTCGGGCAGACGGCAGGCTCATACACCACCCTTTTTGCCGGAGCTGCTCTCGGAGCAATGTTCATAATAATCCTTCTGGCAATATTCTCTACCTTAGTCAGAAATGGCGTCATGCTCTTGATTGTGGGCATCATGATAAGTTATATGACTTCTTCGGCAATAACACTTCTTAATTTTTTCGCACCGTCGGATAGTGTCAAGACTTTCGCGGTATGGGGCATGGGGAGCTACTCAGCCACCGGACAGTCGCAGGCATTCACATTCTGCCTGCTGACTATTATTGTTTCTGGCGCAGCCTTCACACTGTCGAAAAAAATGAATGTACTGCTCTTAGGTGCGAGATACGCCGAAAATTTAGGCTATTCGGTTAGCCGGGTACGCACAGAACTTCTTATAGTATCAGGTCTCCTTACAGCTCTTGCCACTGCATATTGCGGTCCAATCAGCTTTATAGGCTTGATAGTACCTCATATCGCAAGGATGCTTACCGGCACGTCAGACCATTTCAGACTCATACCTGTTTGTTTCATTACCGGAGCAGCCGTGTCTGTACTATGTGCCCTGCTCAGCATATGGCCAAGTTCGGGAATTCTACCTATCAATGCAATTACCCCCATTGTAAGCGTACCGGTGATTATCTACATAATACTCAACCGCCGCAATCTGAAATATTTCAGCTGAAATGACTGCCAGTGCAATTATTACCGATAAACTCTCCATAGGATATAAGGGGCGACCGCTTATCACCAATATAAGCCTCACGCTGAGGTCGGGAGAAGTGACAGCCATGCTCGGAGCTAACGGTGCCGGAAAATCTACACTGTTACGCACATTATGCGGCGAGTTGCAACCTATAACAGGTGAAGTCATCATTGAGGGAGAACCATTGTCAAGCTATTCAAAGGGGCATCTTGCCAAAACTATAGCTCTTGTAACCACCGAGCGGGTGACGTGTGGAGGACTTACTGTCAGACAGGCTGTAAGTATCGGCCGTTATCCATATACAGGGCGTATGGCACGCCTATCTGCCGAGGATAATCGTATAATTGACTCTGCCATTCGTAACGTCGGCATAGCCCACAAACAAGATGAGTGCCTTTCCCGACTCAGCGATGGCGAACGTCAGAAATGCTTCATTGCCAAGGCTCTCGCGCAATCGACCCCAATCATCATGCTTGACGAACCATTTTCATTTCTTGATACTGCGGCACGTATTGAAATCTTCCGGTTACTATCTCAGATATCTACCCACGAAGGAAAGGCAATACTGCTATCCTCGCACGATGTGACTCAAGCCATACGAATGGCAAACCGACTATGGGTTATTGATGCCGACAATCGCTTAAACGAAGGTGTTCCCGATGAATTGGTAAAAAACGGAGTCATAGCCAACATGTTCAGGTCGGAGAGCGTTATCTATGATGAGACTAAAAACGATTTTATCCTCAAACAGTAATATACGTTCATTATGAATATACAATCATTCCTATATTTTCAACCAAATCATCCGGTCGAATCATCCACAGATAAATTTTATCTTGAAATAGCAACAGAAATTGAGAAATCATGGCGCGACTCAGGGCTGCTCGAAGTACACCCGATAGTAGCCATGCTAACATCAATCCACCTGACGGGTTATTTTCAAGATGTTGTATACGATGCAGGACTTTGGCGTACATTTACGGAATGTTGCCGGAAAGCTTACGGACGCGACGTACCTTTTGCGAATACGGACAATCCCAAGTATATTCATGCTGAACTCAATCGCGAGGATGTACGGTTTGTGTTGTGGTATCTTATTGCGTTTACCTCTCCTGACCATCATCTCATCTCTCCTGACAACGAAGAGCTCGAGAAACTATCACTTTTGATTTTCAACATTTTAGACAAACACTATAACGAAGCTCCCAATCCGGACAATTATGAATACTTCTTCAAGATAGACCTTGAAGAAAATCCCCCGGCCGAGCAAATTTACGATTTCACACAATGGCTCTTCTGGCGCAGCTGGCTATTGTCGCCGGTGTTCATGTACTACAATAATGAGGTGGCTCTTCGTCTTGAAAAATTAGAGAAGGAACATACACCCGAATCTCGCAAAGAAGCAGAACAACTGCGCACGGAAACTATGACATCACTCGTCACAGGGCCTCTCGCTATCAATATCGGCGAATGGGTTCGCATGCTCCTTACTCACGATACAACTTGGCAATTTCCTAAACCTGAAAATGCCGATGCTCCTGAACATAAATATTATGCAGGATTTATGAGAGTCTCCGGTGGTGAACAACTTATGTTTCTTCCAACCTACGAAGAGCTAAACAACTTCGTTATAGACGCTCTTGGTTGGGAAAAAGGTATCAATCACCTTGAAGGTCTGAAAGAAGCCAATAATTTCGTTTTGAAAATCGACCGTGTAAAAGGTCTTCTTATAGCTCCATACATATCGCCCTGTATAGCCGCACAAAATAACCCGACCTATAATCGCGAATTTGCATCAGCCCACGCCATAGAGTTGCTTACAATCAAAGGCGCATGTCCTCCGGACCTTCGCAAATATCTGTTAGACAATGACATGTTGCCGGATGCCGTATTCCCTGGGTCAGACAATCACCAGCTCGTTATGGACAACGCCGACTTTATCTCACGCTGCTATTTGCAAGAATACTACGACGAATAAGAAATTTGATTATTATTTCTTAAAAAGTTCGGAATGAGAACCAAGACGAAATAAGGCAATCACATTATTCGCTTCATCATACCATATCAAAAGGAAATCACCTTCGATATGGCATTCAATACATCCTGCGTAATCACCTTTTAGCGCATGTTCTCTAAATTGCCTGGGGAGTGCAATCTCCTTTTTAAGCATATCAAGAACATCCCTCAATGCTGCAAGTTTCTTTGGTTGATTAAGAAACCGTTTTAAATCCTTTTTGAACTGACTTGTATACCGCAGTTCTTTCATATACCTATCGATTTTAGCATTGCATCAACACTTGAAGTGTCTATTGAGCCTTCAAGCTTACCTGCTTTTGCATCTTCAAAGGCCGCTACAGTAATATCGTTAGGTTCATGATAAACAGCATCCAGAAGAATCCCCTCAACATAGTTATTAAGACTTCTTCTGTCTTTTGCCGCCAACTCCTTAAGCTTGTCAAGGAGATGAGTCGGTAGTCTGAAAACGTGTGCTTTCTTTTCTATAGCTATATCCATATTGATATCATTTAGATGACAAAGTTAACAATTTATAGAATACTACCAAACATATTCCGGGACTTTGTTTATTAAAGCCTCTACTCTGGCTAAAATATAGTATGCTTTCGATATATAAGATGACAGGCAGCAAAACCCAAACCACTTATGATGTAATATATCAAAACGGCATCAATGGTTTTAATAGTCGATTTTATAAGAAACCGAAACTAATTTATCTCCAGATTCGACAGCTTTTAATGCGAAAGGTTCGCTACCTCGACAAACATATATATATACTGTACAATAAGCCTGCGACCAATTGTTAGCATTTGCCCGAATTAATGCTGTAAAACCCTTTTTAAAAGGTCCTAAAGTTTGTGAAAACGATTTCCCCCGTATTGAAAATTTGCAAACCGTTTTCCGTTCTGACTGTATATTTTATATTTCCAACATGTATTGATGAAACAGATGCCTCATATTTTACATAATATTCAGCTTTTGACATCAATTCATCATCATTATTATTATCTTTTCCACATCCACATAAGGTTATACTCAGCGAAAACAATAAAATAACGGTGAGATACTTCCTCATATTATAATGAATATTAATGATTGGGAATTGCTAAATTACAAACAGGTATATAATCCTTAAACTACGAATAATAAAGAGGTTGGGCAGCGTGCGATGTCTCTATGATTTTATGGCCGTCATAGACCAATCTACCGTTGACATAGGTAGCTGATATTTTATGGCTTAGTCTACGACCCTCAAGCGGCGACCAGCCGCATTTAGAAATGATGTCTTCCTTTTTTACTTCGTATGGCTCAACACGTTCGGCCAGTACAAAATCAGCATAATAGCCCGGTTTTAATTCACCTCGTTTTTCTATACCATATAATTCAGCCGGACGAGAAGACATCATGTCGGCGACGACTGTCAGTGGAAAACAACCTGCTGCACTCAGGTCGAGCATAAGAGGCATTGTATACTGAACAATCGGAGCACCTGAAGCAGCTTTTCTGACATCTCCCGATTTTTCAGACATTACGTGTGGCGCATGGTCTGTAGCTACAGCATCAATACGTCCTTCAGCCACAGCGTTGCGTAAAGCCTGACGGTCGAACGGTGTTTTGACAGCCGGATTCCATTTTATCCGGGTCTGCAGCTCATCATAGTCCGCATCTGTAAACCATAGATGATGCACACACACTTCTGCCGTAATTTTTTTATCGGACGGACGACCGGGAGCAAAAAATTTCAGTTCATCTTCTGTCGAAACATGAAGAACATGGAGTCGTGTATCGCAACGGCGTGCCCTATCCACAGCCTTTCGCGTGCTCTCATAGCATGCCTTACGCGAACGGATGAGCGGATGATACTTTACGTCAATATCACCCTCGCCGCACCGCTTTTCCATGACATTCATGTTGTGACGAATGATGCCGTCGTCCTCACTATGTATGGCTACAAGTGCACCGAGACTGAAAATTGCATCGAGCACTTCCTCATCATCTACAAGCATATTGCCCGTAGAAGAACCTAAAAAAAGTTTGATGCCCGGCACCCGTGTGAAATCTGCATTTCGCAATTCTTCAATATTGTCACGCGACGCACCAATAAAAAATGAATAATTTATCAAAGACTCTGAGGCCGCAATGCCATGTTTCCGCTCAATTTCCTCCATGCTCAGCGTGGGAGGCTTCGTATTGGGCATATCCATAAACGACGTCACACCTCCGGCAGCCGCAGCCCGGCTTTCTGAATGAATGTCAGCCTTGTGCGTGAGTCCCGGTTCTCTGAAGTGTACCTGGTCATCTATAGCTCCGGGGAGAAGATACTTCCCACCGGCATCAATCACATCATCATAAGCTGTCAACATATCGGCCGAGGGTTCTCCCTCACCTATTGCATCGATAAAGGGCGGATTCACAGCTAAAAATCCTGTGAACTCACGTGTGCCCGTAATTATACGTGCATTGTGAATAAGTAGTGTAGCCACAGTTATTTTTTGAAATTGCTTGTATGAAAAAGGCTGCGCAATCTCAGTTTGATTACGCCAAACACAGCCTCTCCGAATATGGAGCTATTCATCTTGCTTGTCCCGAGTTCGCGATTGACAAAAACTATCGGCACTTCAACAACCTTAAAGCCCTTGCGGTAGGCAGTGTATTTCATCTCAATCTGAAAAGCATATCCCTTAAATTCTACAGCGTCAAGGTCAATAGCTTCCAGCACACGACGACTCCAGCATACAAATCCGGCAGTACTGTCGCGCACCTGCATACGAGTCACAATACGTACATAGGCTGAGGCATAATACGACATAAGGACACGCCCTATAGGCCAATTCACGACATTGACTCCGGAAATATATCTCGACCCTATCGCCACATCAGCTCCGTCGCGACATGCCTGAAGCAAGCGAGGCAGGTCGGCCGGATTGTGTGAGAAATCGGCATCCATCTCAGTAACATAATTATACCCATGCTCAAGAGCCCATTTGAAGCCCATTATGTATGCCGTGCCGAGACCCAACTTGCCCGAGCGTTCCAACAGATGAATACGACCCGGGTATTCTTCTTGCTTCTCGCGCACACGCGCTGCCGTACCGTCTGGCGAACCGTCGTCAATCACCATAAGGTCGAACGAGTCAGGCAGCTCCATGACAGCATCAATTATTGCCGAGATATTCTCTATCTCATTATAGGTCGGTATTATGACAAGATTTTCAGACATGAGTCCTGTAGAAATGAAACCTTGCTGCAAAGGTAACCAATTTTTTGAAACATCCGCAATACCCACAATAATTTACACAACCCAAAAAATATGTTTAGCAAAAGCAAAATCGACATCAAAAAAAAAAAAAAAAATAGCGCATATTTTGAAAATTATTTATATATTTGCAACTGAAAGGTAAATAAACACTTAATCATTGACCGAAACATAGTATCGTTAACCCTCAAAATCAGTAGAAGATGAAAAAGATTTACACCCTCATCGCAACGACACTTATGATTATTTCGGCCTATGCTGCGCCGACAAATCCATTGAACCTAAAGCCGGTAAAAGTGTCCGACGAAGCAATCGCACGCAGCCAGATGCGTCTCGACCGTCTCACAAACGACATCCGGAACAACTGCGAAGTTCCCGGTCTTGAACAACACGATGTAGAAATCGACGGTCTCGAATTTACAGCCTACCTGCTTAGCCACGGTCCCGCTACCCGCGTAGCCAACAGTTGGGAGTGGGGCGAACGCCTCTACGACATCGATTTCATCCTTTCAACAAGAGACAACGAGGTGTCAGAGTACTACGTAATGAGTGTTCTATGGCCCACATACACTATCCTCAGCCTGTTTGAGGACGGAGAAGAGAACATGAAGATTGATAATACGATGGTTTCCCCGGCAGAAATGCTCAAGATGAGTGGAGAAGACTACGTTCCTTTCAAATTCATCTTCGCTCAGCCCGGGTATGTTAACATTGCATCGTTCACAGAAGACAGCTATGTTGACGGGTGGTTCGCATATAGTGCTGGAGGAAAGACTCAAAACAAGTCAATCCGTGGTGTGAACAAAGGCGCAACGTTGACCGTAAATATGTTGAACTTATGCAATTGGACTGAGGACGTCACATTGCAAGCTGAAATACTTGATGCCGCATACAACGATGCAGGCAATAACAATGTCATTGACAAAATAGATTTCACATACACGGGAAAGATATTAGATATGCATCCCGGGCATAATAATTATTATAGTTTTGATATTGCAGAAGTGCACATCACCAACACCGGTACATATTATGGTACAGACTCTAATGAAGGTATAGAAAGTAACTGGAATTATTATTCCAATTACTTCCCTAAACTGAAGAGATTCTACATAAACATGTGCACCCCCAATATGGCATATTATAAAGACCAATGGCAATCACAAAAATACCCGTATTACCACGCAGACGAATCATTAGGATTAGGGAAAGAAAATGAGCCTTTAACTATTTCGGAAGATACATTCAGTCCAAGAATCTTTATTCAGGGCTCGCTTTGGCTACCAGAAGATACAAATCTGCCGTTCAATAACGAATTCACACAAGTCCCAACCTACGTTGAGTATCCCCGTGTATTGAATACCCCTGAGCCTTATACTACACAGGAAGCATGGATGTCATATTGTGAATTTGCAATACTTGATGGCATGACAGGTGCATGCAACGGAGAATATGTCGATTATGGTAATGTAAAATTGTCTATAAGAGATGAATTAACTTTCTATGCATCAGGTTACCTTGTGGGCACCTCATATTATGGCTCCAAAAAAACAGGTACTTATTTTTACCATTATGACCCAACAGACTATTCAAAATATGAAATAGTGCATGTTCGTAATTCCCATATAGTTGAAAGTATCCTGAATGATAATATTTTTGTCGGCGCTTCTGATGGTAAGATTAAGATAACTTGCGATGGCTCTGCTAATGTCGTAATCTACAACTTAGCCGGCGGTATAGTTGAAAGAAGTATCATTGACAGTGAAGCTGAATTTGCGGCAAATCCAGGAGTATATGTAGTAAAAGTCGGTGAAAAATCACACAAAGTTATTCTCTGACAGAAATATCTGAAACCATAAAAAATATCCGGTTCTACACTATGCAGACCCGGATTTTCTTTTAATATCCAATGATAAATTGTTTATGCAGGTTCTTTAAGATTGACAAGGCATTTGTCGACAAAACCTATAGGAGAGTATGACAGTTTACTTTTACGCAGATTGGGGTCACCGGCATCATCCTCTCGGTTTACAAACTTCACTTCGGGATATTTCTCCTCTATAATTCGGCAAAAATGCAGACATAATGCCTGATAAACACCGCGATATGAGGTATCGCCTTTTTCAATATGTGTGTAAAGCGTATCTCCTTTCACCTCACCAATAGTAAATCCGGCTATCTTGCCGTCAACCTTTATTATGATACCTTCGAATGGATAGCTGAAATAGTTCTCAACCACCTCGACGGTCGCCTCGTTTTCATATGCTTCCATTTCATCGTCACTATGCGATGCTGCATGACGCTCAGCAAACTCTTTCAGTTCTGCAAGATTATCTCTGGTTATAGGGAGAACTTCATATCCGGGGTAAGTATTGACAAATGAATTGAAGTGATTACGTTTCTTCTTCATCTTATTACCTTTATATGTTGAAAGGTCGGCTATGTCATAAAGATAGTCTCGCCAATCTGGAATATCAATAATCTTGGCCTTATCGTATACTGACAATATCTGCGACAAGTCGTTCATCTGAACCATCAGCGTGACAGGCGCACCGGTCTCTTTGCAATAATTGCTCAAAGTTTCAAGGCTGCGCTGTGGTTGCATCTTTCCAATCGGAAGATAAAATATTTCACCCTCACCTAATGGCGATGTTCCTTTTATAAATAGTGTATCATCGCTTATTGCATATTCATAATTGAAATAATCGACCCACATTAATATCCCCCCGTAAGAATAATCACAGGTTCTTCCCGTGCTCTGCTTAAGATAGCGGAATATCAACGGCATGTCTTCCTTTTTAATTTTTACGAAATTGAGATTGGTTTTCATAGTATTCAAAGCTTAAATGAGCGGTTTTTCCTTTTTAACGCTCAATGCGGCTCTGAGGTTCGCCTTTCCAACCAAATAGACTCAGCATCTTCTTTGACAATCATGTATTTATTTTTCAATTGCTCAGCGGCATATACTGCAAACCGACTATTCAGGCCGGGGCGCAATATTATGTATTTATCACCTTCAATTTTGGATATTTCCGCATCCATTTCGGGCTGTGTCAATTCATCATAATGAAAAATCCTTCGACTGTTCACAGCATCATCCGTCAATATGAAACTATAAGCATATTTATAACGCCCGATGATAACCGAACCTTCTGGGGCAGGATGAACGAGGGAACTAAGCATATTAAATTCATTCTGAGGAACAAACAATTGCCCTGAATGTCCATGCTCAAATGCTATACACTGTCCAAGGTGGTAAACTGCCCTGAGTCCTGAAACTGTGCTGAGAATGACTATACTGGCCGCATACGCAATCATAAAACGTCTTGGGAATCCGGACGACAACGCAGGATTATAAAGGGCGACTACAATTGCAGCCAGAACAACTCCCATTATTCTATCGGGCAGAACATCCGACCCGAACGCCATACAGATGAACATAGCTGCAGTAACAATGAACGACGAGACTCCTACTCTTTTACTTCGAGGCACAAACACCGCACATGCAAGCAAAATCATGCATGGCATCTGCATATACCCTGTAGCAAGGGTCGTCTCACTATAACATAAAATATAAATGACACATGCAACTGCTATGGCTAACAACATTGCCACCTGCCGATTGCGCACAATAAGAAGTATGACAACCATTGCAACGCCAGGCAACCAATACAGAGCAACCGAAGGAAGCACATTCAAACAGCTGAATATTATTTCTCCGGGAGAATGGCCTGTTATGACACTTGACCCCATTGAATCAATCCAACGAACCGGAGAGCCATATATAAGTGTAACAACAGCCAGCAAAACAATCACTGCGTTAATAACTGCTATGAGACAGTCAGCCAACCGTCCTCTCCAATTGTCTTTCACACTCAGCACACATGCCACAATGACAATAATAGCTACTCCAGAAGGAAGTCTGGACGCACTCAACAGTCCGCATCCCACGCCTGATAACACAAGCCATACCAATTGCCGTGTTTCAATCCATATCAATAATGATACTGTCGTAATTACTAAGAAGGGATAGGATATCGTATCCCAGCCAAATATATTGTGCCCGTACGAATAGTATTGTCCAAGTGTGAGACTCATACATAAGACAGCGTATGCCACCGCACATTGCATCGGCGAATAACCTCTCCGACGCATGAATCCTATCCCTATGGCTATAGACAACAGTAAAGCCACTATAGCGCAACATCTTAGCGAAACTATTGTCTCGCCGAATAAATCGCACCAGACTGCTCCGAATACAGAGGTGAGCGGAGACAATGCCGATGTCTCAAAAGAACGTATACCGAGAGCCTGATAAAATTCGTCCCACATGTTGGCATGTATGCGCACAAAAAAGAAAGGCCATATTGAACCGCATAAAGCAACAAGCCACGCTACAGGACGATATAATTTCTTACTGAGATTCATATCATTTCACTACTTTCATTTCACTGCCAGCTGAATGGCCCGCAAATACCGGTGCATAAATTGATTGTATATTTGCTATGCCGGATGCATAATCGCCGTCGCGCGTTGCGTAGCAATCGTATGTCAATACGAATGAACCCTTGGGCAGACTGCCGATATAAAGATTTGTCGACGTATTACGTGTTTCGATGAAGTACCACAGGCCATCGGTTGACGTGTAGGATGATATCTGACGTACCGGCTCAAGACATGCAGCTCTGCTGTCAGTGATTTCCACATAGTCAATATTTCTTTTGGCTGTGACGGTGAGGAATACCCTTACCTTATCACCTTTATAAATACGACCTTCGGCTATTTTTTCCCCGTCATCTCCGCTTACTACCCGACATACACGTTTCTCAATCCTCAATTCGTCGTTGCCTGCTGCTTTCACCTCCTTGATAGGAAGTATCTTAACGCTTGCAATTCCACCCCATGCCGGAGAAAGACTCTTATTGGTTATTCTGAGTTCTTTACCGGATAATTCCTCTCCTGAGAATTTAATGGTAACCTCCCCAGAATATTTTTTGCTGTCGCCTGTTTCAATCTTCACACCTCCGATTTCCACAACTGGTGGTTCGGCATCTGCCACCCAATCTGAACCGGTAGTAAGCAGGGTATACACTAATTCAGGCACAAAACCAATAGTTGACCAGTCTTCGGTCTGTTTCTGCAAAAGAATCCACTGCCTCAGTTGGTCAATGATATGTTTATCTCTTGGCAATACATCAGTATAAGTTTCAAGCACACGCATAGTCACATAAAGTGATGCATACTTCCCGATAAGATTTTCAAAACGACGTCCTTTCTCAGGAGAATATACCGACCTCTGCTCCAACGACTCCAGAACCTGCAGTGCGACAGATTGTCTACCACACCATTTCAACAACTTTGCTGCCGAGGCTGCATTTTCAATATCCATTTTTCTCCACTGCTTCTCAGCATCCGCGACGGCCATTTTCTTTATCGTGTTAATCACTGAATTTTCAGGTGCTCCCGTTTCTTTCCTTACCAGAAGATAATCCATTGCAGAAAGTGCGTTGAAATTCTTTCCGGCATTTCTATATGTTTCGGCGAGAATGGCATCGCAATATCCTACAGCACTATTGATAGCAGCTTCAACGCCATCAGTGTCCGGTAGTGCATTCAATCGTTTAAGGCTGCTCAGTACCTCCAGAACCTTACCGGTGATATAATCCGAACTGCGCATGCCGGGACACCAGCTCCACCCGCCGTCGGCATTTTGAAGCGAAAGTATTTCAGCCAATTCTTCCTGTCCGCAAGAAGTCATACTGACGGAATCTCGCAACAAAGGATATTTCTTTAGTAGTGCCGCTGAAAGAGCATTACTAAACATGGCATCAGCCTTAGAAAGTATCGATGCACTTTTTTCTCTACTCAAGGGGTACAAGGCATTGAGTACTGTCCATATCGGATTACTACAGAAACTTAATGTCACGCTTGCGCCTGCAGGATATTCGTTCAATTTACAAACATACTCTCTTTCATCTGGTGACATATAAATCGGTTGACCTTCAAACACAGGTTCTGATGACGGCAAAATAGCCACCAGCCCCTGCTCTCCGTCGGAGAAATCGCCGGCACACGCATACACCTTAACAAGATATGCACCTTCAGCTTCCCGGACAGCAAGAGGCATTGTCATTACATAACTACCTCCGGCTTCTATGTTCTGCCTCGTAATAAACGGTTCTCTTATTGGCTGGCCGTTCTTAGTGTCGCATATTTCTATTCTACCTGTCAGTTCAGTTGCATAGTCAAGTGCATTAAACATAGTGGCCGACACTTCAGCCATATCGCCAGTACGCAAAAAACGTGGTAGCGAACTTTGAACCATCACAGGCTTCGACGCTTCAATCCGTTCATTGATTTTTGCAGTGTGCATACAGTTATCGTAACCTATCAGCTGTAAACGCCACGTGGTATTATAGTCCGGTACGTCAAATTCCAGGGCAAGAATTCCCTCGGCATCGGATTGAAGCAGAGGCGCAAACAATGCAATGGGCATCTCTGCGGGACGCAAGAGCCGCTCGGAATTTTCGACATTACCCTCCTCTTCAATAGCACCGGAAGCCAAGTCGTCGGCAGCCTCTTCTACAGCCTCCGCCTTGGCCATTTTCATATCACCGGCAACGGCACTTCCATCAAGATAATTCTTAGTTGATGTCGTATAATATACAGCACCATTCCCACGGATACGCAGAGTTGAGCCTCCGAATAGTTTCTGCCCGTAAGTATAAATATCTGCAACATGCGGCAATATTCTTTCTTGGCGTTTATATTGGGTCAGCCAACCAGAATGGTATGTTGTCATTATATATGAATGAACGGATGCAGACATATAACGTGGTACTGTAATCCTCGGAGAGAATGTCCACTCAAAAGGCACAAGCGCATCCATTGCGGCATTAGTTACAGTGGCAAATGCCGATATTATACCGGTGTCTTCCGACCTGTTCTTAAATTTGAATTTCCAATGTTCAGTTGACGATGCAGAAACCTTATCGCGGAAGCTCTCTACACTGACAATAAGCGAATTATCAATTTTTTCAGGTTCGAAAGTCAGTGTTGAAGAAGTTACATCCAAATTATGGCACGCATAAAATGTGATATAGATTCTTTCATCACCACGAGGTGCTGACCATTCTGCTTCGACTACATTGCCATTGGCTCTAAGCATTTGGCGCGCAAGAACATTTCTCCCGTCACTTACCTCGTACATCATCCAGGACTCCGGATAAGAAGTCAACGCCTTTGCTTTCACGTATTGTGCACCTGGTGCTGTTTTCACTTTCTTTTCCGGTAGCCACAGAGCGGTCTCTATAGGAGGGATATCTGATTTCGGGTCATATAATATAAATTCCTTGACACACGCAACATCCTCGGATTCAGCTACATTGAAAACAACCTTGTATTTTCCTGGAATGAGTTTGCAAGACAGAACAAACTTATTTTCTGCTGCGACACCAGAAGACAAAATCTGACCGTCAACATTCAGCAACCGGTAATTTACATGTAACTCAACCGGTTTGCCGAGCAAATCGGTCACTTTTATAGCATAAGTATAATCACTTGCAGTTTTTTTAATCAATTCCGGTATTTCGGCATTAATATTCAATGTTTCACCACTGTAAAACCTTCTTACCGGGGCTGTTTGTGTTTCACCGGCTTGTGAAGTGGCAGATACTTTCAACTGAAATAAAGCATTTTCATAAGGTGTACCTGACAGACCGGACAGAGGTAAGACTATTGAGAAACGTCCTTCTGTGTCTGTTTGAGTCTGAGCCCCATACGTAGCTCCAGAGCTGTCATAACACCATGCCATAGTATTTCGCCAATACGACTGCATACATTCGATGTCATACCTCACATCGGCTCTGCTGAGAGGCATTCCTGAATATGTCATCACCCGACCTGAAAATGTCAAATCTGAATTAATAGCTCCACATTTTACAGAATCTATTTCAACGTAGAACGTAGGTAACTTGTATTCAGCGACTTCAAACGACACATTGGCACCCGTATTTGGTTCACGCAATGAATAACGCCCCAGCATACCCCTTGTGGGCAATCTGAATTCGCCGGTTATGCGCCCGTATATATCAGTGGTGAAGCTTAGTGAGTCAACTATCTGATACTTTGCATCATACAAATCAATACGCACCTCATTATTTTCAAGAGGACTCATATTGCCTGATGACATATCTCCTGAATATCCTATTCCAACAAACCTCAGGGTGTCTGCTGGTCGGTATAGCGCACGGTCTGTAAAAAGTGACATTTTTTTTACTTCACGAACTTTCTCATTGGGAGCATAAGCCCGGGCGGGAGAAAATTCTATTTTCTCCCCTCGATATGTTATCTGTCCTTTTGTAAAACGATGTATAGAATCAATATATGTAGCAAGGCCGTCACTGCCAGTTTTAAGCAGAAGCGCTTCGCTGTTTTTTCTATAAGAACTTAATGAGACCTCTGCGCCTTGCAACGGCGACAGTCCTTTTCCGTCAGCCACAACAATCGCACACTGCCCTTCAGGAGACGAGGTTGAGATATAAACAGTATTCCCGACATTGAATCGGCCTTGATAAGGAGAACCCTCCATATACTCCTCAAAAAGCTGTATACCGGATTTATCCCGCGCGGGCACACATATATAGGTTCCTTGCTGCAAAGGAGGATATTTTATAATCAGAGTATCATTTGCAACCGCAGACAACTTAATTGAGCTTACGGGTACAAGTCCAGCAATTGCATCGGCAAGTTTTCGAGGTTGTTGTTTACTGTTATTTATTTTGTAAACAAGCATAAACATTTCAGGAGTGTTGCGGAGTGCAACTTTAATCTCAATGCTGTCGTATGTCATCTGACGTTCTTGCATGGACATACTGACCATAGGCCGTACCCTGCTCATAATATCCTGTTCGAGAGCCGGGGTAAATGCCGAGGAAGGATAACGTCTGACATACTCGGAAGCACGGTTTATAAAATTAGAAGTACTCTGTTTATTGTCAGGATACGATGTGGCAATCAATGCATTCAGTATGATACCTTCTGCTTCATTGCCGGCAAACGTATCCGCCCATTTGAGTAGATAAGGAATTGGAGATGTCTCCAATCGCGACCGCATGACAACAGACGCTGCCGCAGGTAAGTTTTCCCCATGCTTATAAAAATAATTGACAGCACTATCGGCATGACAACGCATTAACTCTGCAATTTTTTCACCTTGAGGCTGTTCAGTCATTTCGGCGCGGAATGGTATGATATTTCGGAATGTCATAAAATCATTGACGTATTCAATACCACGCGAAAGAAGCACCTGATACATCGAGGGATAGTATTCTTTTGAGACATCAGACATTTTCCCAAGCAATCGGGAATAGTCTCCTACATCGGTCGTGAGTAACTGCGTTGCGTGAGAAAGCGATTGCCATACTAATTCGCTTATACGACTACCGAACATAGTTTTATCCCAAAGTGCAGGGTCGGCAGGAATGTTATCAGCCGGAAGGTTACGCTGACTATATTTCCACCTGTCTGACTGATAAATCTGATTATATAAGTCAGCCTCAAGCGAATAGAGTATGGAGGCTGTTACCGGAGCGCTGATTGATGCCAATGAGTCAATGCGACGAGCCATAGAAACAGCTCGGGTCCGGTCAATCATATTCTCCGCCATAGTAAGTTGGATGACAGCTTTGATGAGATTTCCGTCATTACCTGACCTCAGGGCTCGTTCAAGTTCAGCACCTGCATGCTTCGCTACAGTGGCTGGATAAGCAAAATCAGGCGTCGCAAATGTATTTTGCGACTTCTTTGTTCCGGAAGCAGTGGCCGACAATGTCAGAAAAACAAGGCAACCGAGAGCAAGAAAGATTTTTTTCATAGAATATGTCTGAATATTAAAAAATACTCGGCAGAATGCGCCATAAGACCATGTCTGCCGAGTACGTATGTCAATTACGCTTATTTCTTTGACTTCTTTGATTTGTCCTGTCGCATTTTCATCAGGCGGTCGCGAAATTTGATTTCAGCCATCTTCATTTTGCAAATCTGCTGCGGTGAAAGAAATGTCCTGAACTTTTCATCGTATTTCTTTTCCACCTGACCCTCTGCAATCTTTTCGGAGGCAACATCCTCATATAACTTAGTGTATTCGGCATCCGAAAGCTGTTTGCCATTTTTAACCGCCTTATGAAGACGTCCTACAGCACCGTGAGTCTTACGCATCTCATTGCTCATCTGCGAATAGACCTCAAAAAACTGCTTCTGCTGGTCTGCACTGAGTTGCATTTCCTGAGCCATAAACTTATATTTGAACTCTTTGAGTTCTTTGCCGAACTTGCACGAGTTGGCATTGGCATCACCTTTATTCTGGTCTGAAGCCATAGAGCCGAACGAAATTACCAGCCCTATCATCAATATCATCAAGCGTCTTGTCATAGCATTCATTCGAAATCTGTATAAGTCAAATCATCATCGTTGAAGTCTGAGGAATAAGATTCATTCTCAAGCAGTTTGTCTGGTACTTGAATAGATGCATACTGAGGTGAGAGCTCATATCCGAAATCATCCTCAAACTGTTCAAAGTCGGAAGCATATTTCTCCTTAAGTTCCGACACAACCTGGCTGTCGGTCGACTGCGCCTGCGCTAAAAGACTTGCGGCCTGTGTCGGTTCTGCCATGACATTAGTCATGGCTTGTGCCACAACTGCCGGAGGGTTATCAAGTGACACCTTACCGGCCTCGCTCATGTGGTGAAACATCTGCATCATACACCATATCCCGGCAAACATAGCTGCAAGATAGACATACGGACGCATCCTTACCCACCGCGAGTATCGTGGCTTGGGAGCTTCTTCGTATTCAGGCAGATTGGCCATGACTTTAGAATACGCTTCCGCAAAATAGCCGTCGGGAACTCTGAACCCGGGGTCAGTACCGACCATTTCACGCAATTTTGTATCTCTTGCCATATTATCCCTTGTGTTTTATCCTCTTAGTTATTGTTCTTTGACAATGATTGGATTAGTTGGTTTAACCCGATTAGGGGCATTGAAAATATTTTTTCATTGGGTGAGAACTTTTTATTTTGCCGCAATGTTATAATAGCGTAAAGAAAATCGTTTCATGATGTTAGGTTAGTTCGAATAAAGTATTATGGAAAACATTGGAAAGGGCAGGCTGCGAAGTCAGCCCTTTCATCATTTTCTGACATAGGAACCAAATATGTCATTCCGGATTATTTTTCAGAAAATACAGCCTCTATCTTTTTGACAGCATGATGATAAGAAGCCTTGAGCGCACCAACCGACGTACCGAGTATTTCCGAAATCTGCTCATACTTCATCTCATCGAAATACCTCATATTGAAAACCAACCGCTGTTTTTCCGGCAATGCTGCTATAGCCTTTTGCAGACGCAACTGAAGGTCTTCGCCGTCAAAATACTCATCGGCCTCAAGGCGCTCTGTAAGCATGGCAGCCGTTTCATCGTCTGTTGTAATCTGCTGCCGGTTACGTTCCTTATTGACATGATTTATCGACTCATTGACAGCAATTTTATAAAGCCATGTCGACAGTTTTGCATCGCCTCGGAAATTATGAAGATTTTTCCAGGCTTTGAGAAATGTATTCTGCAACACATCATCGGCATCATCATGATTTAGCACAATCTTACGAATTTGCCAATAAAGACCTTCTCCATATCTATGCATCAGAGTATCAAACGCAGACCGGGCAGTCGACTTATTTTTAAGCCTGTTTACCAGCTCTTGTTCTTCGTTTGACATTGACGAGTTCTGCATGGGAGTGCATAAATTTTTGTAAAGATAGTAATTTCTCGCCGTTTAGGACAAGAAACAATGCCTGAGTTTTGGATATTTTAACATTTCATGGTGCAAGTGTTCATTTTTTCCAATAGCCTCGGTGTAAGCAATCCAAGCACAAGGCCACGACATACAAGGTATGACATAAAAGCATACCAAAGCCGCATATTGTCAGCAGGTTGTCCATTATACGGAAACGATATGGCAAAAAACAATACAGCAGATAAAAATGCCGCAAGAAGCATCAACCGGGTTGATGTAAGACCAATATATATGCCGTCAAAAATAAATGCGCCGACGGTAAGAACAGGTATCAGTATTAGCCAGATGCGCATATCTGTTACCTGTGTTCTGACTTCAATATCTGAGGTTATCAGTCCGGATATTGTGGTCGACCCAACGGCATATACTATAGTAAACAATAATGCCATCACTCCTCCCCATAACAATAGATTGCTTATACCTTTACGCAAGTCAACCACCTTTCCTGCGCCTGCCAACTTGCCCGAAATTGCTTCGGCCGCAAATGCAAATCCGTCGCTGAAATATGAAAATAGATGAAAAAACTGCATCATCACTACGTTGACAGCCAATGTCATTGCTCCAAGACGAGCTCCGAAACTCGTCATGGCGAGTGTGACAGCCATAATGCATGCTGAGCGCAGAAAAAGGTCTGTATTAACTTTGAAAAATCGTCCGAGACCTTTCAACATGTCCCCATTAAAAAAACCATTGAACACTCTCCTCCCTCCAAATTTCAACAATAGACACAAAGCCAGCATCAAGCCAACATAATTGGCACATAATGTGCCATAAGCCACACCGACAAACCCCATTCGCCAGATAATAACCATGGCAAGACTTATGACAATATTCAATGCTGCTGTCGATATGGACAGAATCATCGGGTACAACGTGTTTTGCATACCAATAAACCAGCCGCATACTGCCATTTGACCCAATACCGCGGGGGCGCATAGTGAAGTAATCATAAAATACTCCGTAGCTAATACCTCCGTTTCCGTATCGGGTGCGATAAGTTTAAGCAACAGCCATTTCAGTGGCGTCCGGCAGACCGCTACCGCTATGCCGATAAGAAGTGCGAGACCCAATGATTGAGCAAGAAGTAATCTGCTTTTCTCAACATTACCTTTCCCGTATGCTTGAGCCGTAAGACCCGTTGTAGACATTCTGAGGCAGGCAAACAGCCAGAAGATGAGGTTGAACATCATAGCTCCGACGGCTATTGCAGCCAGATAGCGAGAACTTCCGAGATGACCGGAAATAGCAGTATCACTCAATCCTAACAAAGGAACTGCCAAATTACTGACAATGGCCGGTAAGGCCAGTCTCAATATTGCTTTAGAGCCGTAGGACGTATCAGAAAAGTTTCGCTTCACAACGCAAAATTACAATTTTTTTTGGTGGTTAGAAATAAATGTGTAATTTTGCAGTGTCGAAACGCCGACATAGGCGGGGTGTAGCGCAGTCCGGTTAGCGCACCTGGTTTGGGACCAGGGGGTCGAAGGTTCGAATCCTTTCACCCCGACGCAAAAGGGAGGTTATTTCAAACGAAATAACCTCCTTTTTATGTTCCGTTCCAAAAAGATTTATGAATTCTGAGCAGCTCCGCGCAATGCTTCAATCTGGCGGTCAAGTTCTGAACGTTTCAGTTCGAGTTCAGCAATACGTCGGTTGTTGATGTTCTGACGATAATCGGCAACATATTCCTGAAATGACTGTAACTCACGCTCAACAGATGCGATGTGGGCAGGAGTGAGACCACTGGCTCTATCCATCTCGTTGCGTGCACGACGGAGATGATTAACCACTTTTACAGCTCCACGGGTTGCGGGAGTTTCGACGCCATTATTTTTACGTCGCCAGTTCATAATGGATATGTACTGGCTGTCTAACGGACGCTCACGGAATTTGGCTGCATATTCAGCTGTTTTTCCGGCAAGAAATGAACCGATAAACTTGTTTACTGTCTCTTCTTTTGAAAGTCGCATACTTTTCTATATTTATTTATAATTGTCAGTTAGTTACTTACGCGTTGTACCCTTGCGATGGATACTCACCGGCATACTCTCACGATTCATGCGGTCAAGAGAGGTAACCATCCATGTCACACCTTCGCTCTCGCAATCAGGAAGACGAAGTGCTGTAAGAGGTGTAATTGCAACTATAGTAGCAGGGTCATCAATGGATGCTGGCTCACCGTCATAAATCTGATAGACTACATATTTAACAACGTCTGTCTCCGAAGGTTTTTTAATATGTGAAGGAGGCGCAGACCACTCAAGAATCTCTATCCCATTATCTTTCACAATCTTCATGTCTATTGGAGCGGGAGGTGTTATCTTTTTATTGCCGTATTCTGGAGCAAGAGCGAGAGTACTTTGATGTTTACATGCAAGAGAATCGGCAGCTCCTTTATAATTTCCCGTCACCCAATAGCCGTGCCACCATACATTCCCCTTGACATTAGGCAACGCTCGAGTAAGATTGACCTTGGTAGACAACTCCGATGAATGCCCGCACGAAGCATCGGCGACATCCATAGTTCGTTTGACATCCTGCCCGATGTAAAGGTCTGATTTAGTGATATTGTCATTCCACCATTTTGCAAGATGACGACTCGGAGCAACTTTTAAGTCCAGATTCCAATACAGCTGGGGTACTATATAGTCTACCCAACCGTTTTTATCCCACAGAAGGACGTCGGCATACAGGTCGTCGTAGTTTTGCAATCCATTGGAATCTGAACCTCTTGGGTCAGAACATTTGTTACGCCAAATACCGAAAGGGCTTATACCGAAGCGTACCCAAGGTTTCTCCTTCTTGATAGTTTTATGCAACTGCTCTATGAGAAGGTCGACATTATGCCTACGCCAATCACCCAAAGTCATCCCACCACCCATCTCAGCATAAGAAGCTGCATCCTGCGTCAGTTTCTGTTTGCCGGGATAAGGATAAAAATAATCATCTATATGAATGCCGTCCACATCGTATCGTTGCAGGATATCGGTCACGACGTTGCAGATGAAATCACGGTTTTCCTGATAGGCCGGATTAAACAGAACCTGACCGTTGTATCGGAAAAATCGATGCGGCTGCTTATTGGAATCATGGTCTGCCGGAAGAACCTCCTTAGGATTGGAGGTAACACGATATGGATTAAGCCACGCATGAAGTTCGAGTCCACGTTTGTGCGCTTGCTCGACAGCATATTCCAGCGGGTCCCAGTCTTCTGAAGGCTTTCTGCCACGTTTACCTGTAAGCCATGTACTCCAAGGTTCAAGTTCCGATTTATACATAGCATCTGCAGTCGGCCTTACTTGAAAAATCACAACATTACATCCGGCGTCGACAAGTTTGTCCATTTGGTCGGAAATATATTCGCGACACTTAGCCGGCGACATATTTTGATATTGGGTCTGCCCTATCACATGCAACCATGCTCCGCGGAACTCTCGTTTAGGAGCTGGCTCATCTGCAACAGCACATACCGTAGAAAGCATAAGTGCAATAGATACACATAATCTATTAAAGAAAGATTTACAAGACATAGAGGTCGGCCTCAATTAAATGGTTAAGGCACTGCGAAATTAATTATTTTTTCAGACAATACGATTAATAATTATTGTTAATTTTGACCCGTGATAAAAAAATGAAGTTGAAAGATGATATTTTTCGCTAATGCTAAAATAAACCTCGGACTAAATGTTGTGCGTCGGCGTGCCGACGGTTATCATGACCTTGAGACATGTTTCTATCCAATCGGTCTGTATGCCGGGCTTGGAGATGTACCGGAGCAATACGACTGTTGCTTAGACATTATAGAAATAACTGAAGCAGAAAATGATACTTTCCGAAGATATGGACAAGTGGCTGATTGCAATCATAACGATGACTTGACATACCGTGCCTTATCTCTTTTCAGAGAAGAATGTAAAGAGGCAACAAAATCTAAACCTGTAGCAATCAATCTGTATAAACGTCTACCATTCGGTGCCGGACTCGGCGGCGGGTCCGCCGATGCAGGATGTACTCTCAGGCTATTGAACGAGTTTTTCCATACGGATTTGCATGAAAACGATTTAGCAGCTATGGCTGTAAGTCTTGGAGCCGATTGTCCATTTTTTATATACAACCGGCCTATGTCCGCTTCGGGGATAGGCGATGTACTGAAACCTCTTCCGGAAATACTTAAAGGGTATTGGGGGGCGATAGTACAACCACCCTACACTATCTCAACCCGTGATGCATTCGGTAAAATAAAACCCGCCTATCCGGAAAAATCTCCAGAGGAGATAGTCAAAAACATAACCCCGGGAGAATGGCGATATACTCTTGTCAATGATTTCGAACAATCCATGTTTACACTGCATCCTGAAGCACGAGATATAAAAAAGAATATGTATGCCGCAGGTGCTGTATATGCATCAATGAGTGGCTCGGGAAGCGCCTTTTACGCCATATTTGCAGAGAAGCAGGATGCCCTAAGATATATATGCCAATGCAACCTACCATGGAAGTCAGTGATACGCTTTTGAACGTTATCATGAATTATTTGTTAAAACTTTGAACATGCGACTGTAATTCCGACATGACACCTAAGAGTCATTACGGTTTTGGCATAATTTTTGCTTTACGAAACTTATAAAATCACATACCGCTATGGACAAGAACAAAAAATTCAGAAAAGATAATTATCATCAGCACAATAATAAGCCTGAAAATCTTGATATGGAGACTCCCGCTGAAGAAATACCAGTTGAGGAAGTTACTCCTGAAGAAGTCGAGCAGCCAACCGAAGAGACAGACCAGGCTGACGAGGCCAATGAACTTGATAAAGTAAAAGCCGAACTTGCCGAATCAAAAAAAGAATACCTTTTCCTTATGGCCGAGTTTGACAACTTCCGTAAGCGTACACTTAAAGAAAAAGCAGAACTGACACGTAACGCCGGCGAAGGAGTACTCAAAGGTCTTCTCCCCATACTTGATGATTTTGAACGTGGCCTCAAAGCTACGGAGGGCGCAACCGACGCAGCATCTGTTCGTGAGGGTATGGAGTTGATATACAACAAACTGCGAAATTATCTTGAAAAGAATGGTGTGAAGGAAATGGAAAGCACCGGCATGGATTTCGACCCGGACAGACACGAAGCCATATCGGCCATCCCAGCGCAAGATGATTCAATGGCTGGCAAAGTAATAGACACTGTAGAAAAAGGATATACACTCAACGACAAGGTACTCCGCCACGCTAAAGTGGTCGTAGCACAGAAATAATTCAGAAATTCGCCATGGCAGAGAAAAGAGATTACTACGAAGTGCTCGGGGTGCAGAAAGGCGCGAGTGAGGACGAAATAAAGAAGGCTTACCGAAAGAAAGCTATTCAATATCACCCCGACCGTAACCCTGACAATAAAGAGGCAGAAGAAAAGTTCAAAGAAGCCGCCGAAGCTTACGACGTTTTGAGCAACCCGGAAAAACGAGCCAAATACGACCGTTTCGGCCACTCAATGGGGCCTCAGGGTTTTGGAGGCATGGGTGGTGACACCGGTGGATTCGGCGGTTTTAGCGGAGGCATGAGCATGGAAGATATTTTCGCCAATTTCGGCGACATATTCGGTGGTCATTTCCGCACGTCAGGATTTGAAGGGGCTTCCGGCCGAGGACGCGCCCGAAAACCAGTAAACAAAGGCTCTGACCTCCGGATAAAGGTCAAAGTCACACTCCAGGACATAATGGACGGCGTGACCAAGAAAATTAAGATTCCGCGTCTCGTTGCCTGTGAAGCTTGCAATGGTACGGGAGCTAAAAACGGTACAGCATTCCGTACGTGCTCCACATGTCATGGCACAGGATACGTCACGACAGTTCAACAAACAATTTTAGGCGCAATGCAGTCCGAATCGGTTTGTCCCGAATGTAACGGCGAGGGTAAAATCATCACGGAACATTGTCCTAACTGCCACGGTGAAGGTGTCGTCAGAAAAGAGGAAGTTGTTGAATTCCATATTCCGGCCGGAGTTTCTGATGGAATGACCCTGACACTCCGCGGCAAAGGAAATGCAGCGCGCCATGGAGGCGTTAACGGTGACCTGCTCATTGTAATTGAAGAAGTGAAAGACCCTGAACTGATTCGCGATGAAAATGACCTGATATACAATCTGATGCTTGACATACCCACCGCAGCATTAGGTGGTTCGGCAGAAATTCCCACTGTAGGCGGTCGTGCACGAGTAAAAATTCAACCCGGCACACAACCCGGCAAAGTATTGCGACTCAGAGGCAAAGGTCTGCCGGCAATGAACTCGACGGCAAAAGGCGACCTTTTGGTCAACGTTATGGTCTACGTGCCTGAAAATCTTAATGATAAAGAAAAGGCTGCATTCGAAAACCTTCGTGATGAACCGAATATCAAGCCAACGGAAAGCACATCTAAACGCATCTTCTCACGACTGCGTCACATATTTAATAAAGAAAACAGAGGTGAGTAAGATACATATAAATTCAAAATAAGGAGTCGGGAAAATCCGGCTCCTTATTTTTTTTATAAAAAAAAGAAGTTCATGTGTTGCACATAATAAAAAAAAGCGTACCTTTGCTTTTGATATGCATTATAATCATAAGCCTTAAAATTCAAATCAATTATAAAAACAACGCTAAAATCCAGTATGAAAAGGTTTTACACAATCTTAGCATCAGCAGCTTTGGCTATGACATCTACAATGTCTGCCGACAAACTGCCAGTGATTTACTCTGCCGATTTCGACATTGACGGAGTATACGAACAGTGGACACAGTTCGGCCTGGGTCGCACACTTATCGACAACACTCAGGTAACAGGCATATGGGGACTTGCTACCTCAAAGCCTTACATGATGATTACAGCTAACAATCAGGGCTGGGCAGCTTCAACATCAAACTTCACTGATGTAGAGACCAATCCTGCAGACGAATGGCTGATTTCTCCGAAAATCACCATCCCCTATGACAATGTCATGGTGTCGTACAAGGCATTCTCTACCAACGTTTCGACACTCAACACATACAACAACCAGTTTGTAGTAAAAGTATCTGACAAGGGCAACCAGAAAACCGACTTCCCTGACACAAACATCAGCCAGGGCGAACTCAACCTGAAAGGCGCAAACTACACAGCTCCCCTAAGCGGTTACAAAGACAAAGAAATTTACTTGGCTTTGGTCAATATCAGCAACAGACCTGGTGTACTCGGTTTCAACAACATCGATATAATGCAGTACTATATCAATGTTGAAAACAACACAGCAGTATTCTCAGTAAGCGCACCCGTGAAACTGACAGTACAAATGCGCACACCGGTAGCATGTAAAGGTTTCAAGGCTACTTTGAAATCTTCTACAGGTGTTGAGGACGTATACGAAAGCAACAGCGAATTGTCTGAATACCTCCAGACATTCAACATCACATTCAACAAACCTATCGAACTTTCTGACGATGTTTTAAGCGCTTCTTACACAGTGACCATCACTCCTAATTTCGAAGGCGCCATACCTACAGAAATAGAAGGTAGCATTGAAAACTCTATAACATATACAAAGAAAGTAGTTGTTGAGGAAGGTACATCAACCGGTTGCGGCTATTGCCCCCGTGGTGCTGTCAGCCTTGACATGTGGCATCAGATTTATGGCATGCAGGTAATTCCTATCGCAGTACATAGCCACATGAGCTCCGTTCAGGACCCGATGTACATCAACGGTGGTGCATACCTCCGCGGCCTCGGTATCAGCGGTCTGCCCGGCGGACGCTACAACCGCAAACCCGGTGTGACTGCAGGCTTCATGTCTCCTGAAGAAATCGTTCCTTATCTCGAAGAGGTAGCTACAGCTCAGGCTTCATTCAACATGGTTGAATACGACCCCAACACACGTGTGTTCAAAGTAAACTATCTTGCACGTATGGGCTATGCTAACAATACTAAATCACTGTCAATGGCAGCAGTATTGATTGAAGATAATGTATCGAGCACTAACTCAAACTACAAGCAGAGCAACTACTACTCACGTACACCTCAGTCGCAGCTCGTACAGCAGTATGGCGAAGAGTGGTGGCCCGCATGGCAGAAGTATGCTGAAGGTCCTTCATACATTGCAGCCAAGAACATGGTTTACAATCACGTAGCACGCGGTATCTATCCCTCATTCAGCGGTCAGCCCGTATCAAGCGAATGGGAACGCGACAAAGACATCGCCGGCACAATCGAATTCACAATGCCGACCAACGTAATGGATGAAGAGCAGACTACAGTAGCTATTCTTCTTCTTGACGACAAAACAGGCGAAATCGTAGGTGCTGACTATGTAAGCTATGCAGATTACAATAGAGTCGGCACACCTGGTAATCCTCTGGGTGTTTCTGAAGTAGAAGCATCAGCAATCCGTGTTGACCGTGAAGGTTCAGACATCCGCGTAGCCGCTTCAACAGGTGCAACTGTTGATGTTTATTCGGTTGACGGTGCAATCCTTGCAAGCCGCGTAATGGATGCTAACGAAGCTATTATTGAAGGCAACTTTGCAGGTGTAGTAATCGTTAAGGTTCGCAACGGTAAAGCATCAACATCACACAAACTCGTATTCTAATAGAGTCGTAAAGACATAGAAATTTATCTCCGGGAACGAACAAAAAAGTCCGTTCCCGGACTTTTTTCGTATAAATCGGTTGATACAGTCAAAAATTTTTCTAACTTTGCACACATTGAACAAACCAACAACAAACAAATACCACAACTGATTATGAAGAAATTTTTCCTCACGATGGCAGTGGCAATAGCGGGCAGTATTTGTTCGCAAGCCGCAGGCCCGGTTTACTTCGAGGCAAACTTCGCCAATGCAGATGCATGGCCCGGAGGTTGGACCACGAAAGGTTGCAATGCCGAACTTATGGAGGCTGCACAAAATGTATGGGGCGATGCCGGACCATACAAAATAATCGACTTCCCCGGCAAAGGAACATTCGCATGCTCAACCAGTAATTTCAAGGACGGCTCAATACAAGCAAATGAATGGCTCATCTCTCCAACTATTCACATTGACGAAGACAATGCATTGTTGTGCTACACAGTTGCTGCGACAAACATTGAAAACATAGGCTTGAACTCAAACTCCTACAAAGTCCGCATTTCTACAGAAGGCGCAGACCCTGACAAGTTTGAGGAAAATGCCCTTGGTAGTTATGTCCTCAACGGAGCATTACGCGAAATGGCCATCACACTCAAAGGTTACAAAGGCAAAGACGTCAATATCGCATTCGTCAATGACTCAAAGCAACCCGGTGTGCTCGGTTTCGGCAATATCTATGTTGGCTCATACTTCATCGAGCTGACCAATAATACTGTAGAGTACATCACTCCGACTACAGTAAAACTTCAGGCGAAAATGAGAACCCCACTTGCTTGCCCTGGTATTGAAGCAGAGCTTGTTGCAAATGACAAAGTTATCAGCACATTCTCAAACAACGTACAGCTTTTCGGCGATTACAGCACTTTTGAGATTGAATTCCCTGACCGTCTGGAGGTAAATGCTGAAGATGTAGAAAATCTGCCTTACACCGTAAAGATTACACCGAGTTACTCAGGTGCACAGACCTATGAATTTGATTCATCTGTAAAAAGTTCTGTAAACTATACCACTAAGGTTGTAGTTGAAGAATGTACCGGTACATGGTGTCAGTTCTGTCCGCGAGGAACTGTAAGTCTTGATTACTATTCAGATAAGTATCCCGATACATTCCTCGGTATCGCAGTTCATGGCTATACCTATGGTGTTGAAGAACCCATGGCATTCGGTTCGCCAAGAGACTATATTTACCCCCTCGGTGGTCAGCAAGGCTTCCCTATGGGTCGAATTAACCGTGACATGAGCTTCATCTATAACTTCGGCAACTCAACAACAGTACCTCCATTCTTTGATGTAGTATGTGTAAATGACATAGCCGTAAAGGAACTTGAGCTTGACGAAGAAAACAAGACACTTGCCCTTACATACGAAGCACGTCTCGGTTTTACCGCCGACAACCGCACTTACAAGGTTGTGGCCGTAGTTACCGAAGATGACGTAACGGGAACTACATCGGGTTATGACCAGATGAATGCCTACAGCTATTATGACACCATGGAACTTATGGAAGAGTATGGCGCTGACTGGATGCCTTACTGGAAGAAATTTACAGAAGCTCCGATGACTATTAAAGCGCGCGATATGGTCTACAACCATGTGGCACGTGCACTCTATCCTTCATTCGACGGTCAGGTTATTGCTTCAAAATGGGAAAAAGATACTCCTGTTGAAGGCAACATTTCTTTCAAATTGCCTATAAACATTCTTGATTACGAGAAAACAAAAGTCAATCTGCTGATGCTTGACAGCGACGGTCGCATCGTTACATTTGCAAGCAAATATCTCAAAGGCGACGGTCCCTCCCACGGTGATGACCCAGATAATCCTCCCTATGTGGAAAGCATTAATGCAGTATCATACACTGCTACTGTCAACGGCTCATCACTTCTCATATCTGCAGAAGCCGGAGCTAAGGCAGAGGTATATGCAGCAGACGGCAGCATGGTATCATCGACCGTACTTAAATATTCAACAGCAAACATCAATATTGATGGTCTGAGCGGTATGCATATCGTACGTATTGCCGGAGCAGAGGGCTCGAAGGCTGTCAAGATGATTTTCTAATCATACATAAAATTCTCACCATAAGGGGATGAACAACTTTGTTCGTCCCCTTTTGTCGTATTCGTTTATAAAGTTTTTTTGTTAACTTTGCGTTTAATTAAAACGTATATATAAAATGGTTCTTCCTATATATCTTTATGGTCACCCTGTATTGAGACGCGTGGCTGATGAAATAGACCCACAATGGCCTGAGTTGTCAAAATTTATCGAGGACATGTGGGAGACGATGTACCGGAGCGAAGGTGTTGGTCTTGCAGCCCCACAGGTCGGTAAATCAATAAAAGCCATAGTAATAGACGGTAGAGTGATGGCCGACAACTTTCCTGAATGTGATGGGCTGAAAATGGCTCTCATAAATCCGGAACTTGAGGTGATTGAAGATGCAGAGCCAGTGACTCGCGACGAAGGATGTTTATCACTGCCTGGGATGTCAGAACCCGTAAAACGATACGAACATGTCCGACTGAAATGGCTTGATGAGAACCTTGAAGAGCATGAACAGGAATTCAGCGGTTATGCATCCCGTATAATTCAGCATGAGTATGACCATCTTCTCGGTAAGGTGTATACTGACCGCGTATCCCCCATACGACGTCAACTCTCAAAGGGAAAACTTACAGCGATAGCCAAAGGCCGGGTAAGTTGTTCATATCCGGTTCGTTCGGCTCAACCCCGCAAACATTAATTTAACAAGAAAAGACAAAAGACAGAAATGGCAGACGATAAGAAAGTGATATTCTCTATGGTGGGAGTGAGCAAAATCATTCCACCCCAACGCCAGATACTTAAAAATATATATTTATCTTTCTTCTATGGCGCAAAAATCGGCATCATAGGCCTCAATGGTTCAGGTAAGTCCACTCTGCTCAAAATCATTGCAGGAATAGACAAAAGCTATCAGGGAGAGGTTGTATTCTCGCCCGGTTATTCAGTAGGATATCTTGAGCAAGACCCTAAACTTGACCCGGATAAAACAGTCCGCGAAGTTGTAAGCGAAGGAATGGCACCGACACTCGCCCTACTTGCCGAATATGATGAGGTAAACAATGCTTTTGCCGACCCGGAAGTACTTGAAAATCCGGAAAAAATGGATAGTCTGATAGCACGTCAGGCTGAACTTCAGGACAAACTGGACGCTGCGGATGCATGGAATATTGATAATAAACTCGAACGTGCAATGGATGCTCTGCGTTGTCCACCGGATGATAGACTTATATCGACACTATCAGGCGGCGAACGACGTCGTGTGGCTCTGTGCCGTCTTCTGTTGAGTCAGCCTGATATATTATTGCTCGATGAGCCAACCAACCACCTTGACGCAGAAAGTGTGGAATGGCTCGAACAGCATCTCCAGCAATATCCGGGTACTGTCATTGCAGTCACACACGACCGATACTTCCTTGACCATGTAGCCGGCTGGATTCTCGAACTCGACAGAGGCGAAGGAATACCTTGGAAGGGCAACTATTCATCATGGCTCGACCAGAAAACCAAACGCATGGCACAGGAGGAGAAACAGGCTTCCAAACGCCGCAAGACTCTGGAACGGGAACTTGAATGGGTGCGTATGGCTCCCAAAGCGCGTCAGGCTAAAGGAAAAGCTCGTCTTGCTGGATATGACCGTATGCTAAATGAAGACCAGAAAGAACGTGAGGAAAAACTTGAGATATACATACCAAACGGCCCGCGCCTTGGGAACAAGGTGATAGAGGTTCATGGTGTGAGCAAAGCTTTCGGCGATAAAGTGCTGTTCTCCGACCTTGAATTTATGCTCCCTCCGGCAGGTATTGTAGGCGTAATTGGTCCTAATGGTGCCGGCAAGACAACATTGTTCCGACTGATTATGGGTCAGGAAAAAGCGGACCAAGGTACTTTTGATGTAGGAGAAACGGTAAAGATTGCATACGTTGACCAGACACATTCCGACCTGTCGCCTGAGAAAACCGTATATGAAGTTATTTCGAAAGGTGTGGAATCTTTCCGTATGGGAGGACGTGACATGAATGCTCGAGCCTACCTTTCGAAATTCAACTTCACAGGCTCTGACCAGGAAAAGAAAATCGGAGTTCTTTCGGGTGGTGAAAGGAACCGTCTGCACCTTGCCATGGCACTCAAAGAGGAAGGTAATGTCCTTTTGCTTGACGAACCGACCAACGACATTGACGTCAATACGCTCCGCGCACTTGAGGAAGGCCTCGAGAATTTTGCGGGCTGCGCGGTTGTCGTGAGCCACGACCGCTGGTTTCTCGACCGCATCGCCACACATATTCTCGCTTTCGAGGGCGACAGCAAAGTAACATTCTTCGAGGGTTCTTATTCAGAATACGAAGAATTCAAGAAGCGGCGAGACGGCGATGTCACTCCGAAACGTATACGCTATCGTAAACTAACCGACTGACAGAAGAATGTTCGGATTGTTCTCAAGACATAAGACATCAGGACATGACAAACTATTTTTCCGGACAGACGTGCACAGCCATGTCTGTCCCGGAATTGATGACGGTTCGCAATCACGGTCGAAGTCGGTTGGAATAGTCGGCAGACTAAATCAGCTCGGAATTTCACACATGATTGTGACCCCGCATGTCACGGAAGATGTGTTTGAGAATACACCCGAAACAATCAAAAAGTCTTTCGCCCGGTTGAAAGAGGCTATTGATGAAGCAGAAATACCTGTTTCACTTCATTACTCTGCAGAATACCGGATTGACGAATATACGCGTTCGCAGCTCGATAACAATGAAATCCTCCCCTTCCCCAATAATTATGTATTAGTCGAATGCGGATGGCTTCAGGAACCGTTGAATCTCGACGGGTTCTTATTCGAACTGCAGAATAAGTATGGATTCCGTCCTATCCTCGCGCATCCAGAGCGATACATGTATTACCAGATTGACCGTAGCCGTTATGAGGCACTTCATAATATGGGAGTTCTGCTTCAATGCAATCTTCTGTCGCTGGCCGGTTACTACGACAAGCCGTGCAAACTGACGGCTGAATGGCTTCTTGAGGAAGGGATGATAGACCTTTTGGGTACTGACGCACATCGCATGGAACATGTTGCAGCGATAGCCGCATACGTAAAATCACGCGACTATCTCAAGCTCTATGAACGGCGACATATCATTAAAAATGACAAACTTTTCGGTTTGCCGGAGAATACCGGAATATAATAATATACACCATTAAATACTAAGCCGCATGAATGACAACAGCATAGTATCAATCAATGACCTTTCCAAAGAAGAACTGCTCGACATACTCGACTTGGCGGCATACTTCGAGAAACATCCCAACAGCAAGTTGCTCGACGGAATAATAGCGGCAACGCTTTTCTTTGAGCCTTCTACACGTACTCGCCTGAGTTTCGAAACAGCAGTATCTCGTCTCGGAGGCAGAATAATAGGTTTCTCAGACCCGGCAGCTACCTCTACATCAAAGGGGGAAACTCTGAAAGACACTATAAAAATGGTGTCAAACTATGCCGACATCATCATCATGCGCCATTATCTCGAAGGGGCAGCAAAATATGCCACGGAGATTACAGACACTCCTATAATCAATGCCGGCGATGGAGCGCATCAGCATCCGAGCCAGACCATGCTTGACTTATATTCAATCCTGAAAACGCAGGGACGACTCGATAATCTTGACATCACAATGGTCGGAGACCTGAAATACGGCCGCACGGTCCATTCATTGTTAATGGCTATGAGTCATTTCAAGCCTCGCTTCCATTTCGTAGCATGCGAAGAGCTCAAAATGCCAGCCGAGTTCATCGATTTCTGCCGCAGAAATAACATACCTTTCACGGAGACACGTGATTTCTCAGCAGAGGTGATAAAGAATAGTGACATTCTCTATATGACCCGAGTGCAACGCGAACGTTTCACAGACCTCGCAGAGTATGAAAGAGTGAAAGATTTATATAGTCTTGATGCCAAGATGCTCGAAGGTTGCAGACCTAATCTTAAGGTGCTTCACCCTCTCCCTCGTGTCAACGAAATCAATCAGGATGTAGACGATACTCCGCAAGCTTACTATTTCGAGCAGGCGCGTAACGGTCTTTTTGCCCGTCAGGCAATGATTTGCAGAGCACTCGGAATTGACCCGAGAGAAAAAGGACATATCAAGGCTATACGGACAGGAGAGTCCGGGCAGGAGATTGTGGGCAAGATTACATGTCAAAATCCAAAATGTGTAACGCGTAACGAGCCTGTACGTTCACGCTTTGAAGTGATTGACCGTGAACATGGACGAGTATGCTGCCGCTACTGTGAGCAAGAAATGGATGTTCAGAAAATTTCCGAATAATCTGCACAATGTCGGCTGAAAAAGACCTTTGGAAACCGGGTACTATGGTGTACCCCGCGCCACCGGTAATAGTAACCTGCGGCGCGACACCCGACGAATGGAATATGCTGACTATCGCATGGACAGGTACAGTCTGCACAAATCCTGCGATGTGCTATATATCCGTTCGGCCCGAACGCCATAGTTTTCCAATAATAGAGAGGGAAATGGAATTCACCATTAATCTCACCTCGGCCTCCATGGCATTTGCTGCCGACTTCGTGGGCTGCCGGTCAGGACACGACGTAAATAAATGGGAAGCTACCGGATTGACTCCTATCCCCGGCGAAATGGTTAAATCGCCCACAATAGCTGAAAGCCCGCTTGCAATCGAATGTAGAGTGGTGCGAATGGAAAATCTCGGAAGTCACGTCATGATATTGGCAGAGGTTCTGTGTCTGCGTCCGGACAAAAAACTTATAGACCCAGACACAGGGTCATTTATGCTGGATAAAGAACCTTTGTGCGCATATTCTCATGGACAATACTATGAACTGGGTCGCAAACTCGGACATTTCGGTTTCTCCGTAAGAAAGAAAAAGTAACACTTTGAGTAATCTGAGCCATAAAGAATACTACATTCAGAGTATTGCAAGACTTTATGGACAACTATAACTTTGCATTGTCGGAACATAAAACCGGCAAAAGCTTAATAGTTATTAGTTATTTAGAGTTTAGATTAGGAAAATTTCAACACAGACCGCAAATGCGCGTACGACCGTCATGATAATATGAAGGTCGTACATTGTGTGTTGAAGAATGACCATATATAATAATGAGTACTCAAACAAAATTCTCATCGACCGACAGGATGTACGACCTTGTGGCAGCACACCCGGAATTGATTCAGGTGATAAGCCGCTTCGGTATTGGAGTCGGTTTTGCTGAAAAAAGTATAGAAGATGTATGCAGTCAATGGAATGTTAACTGTCCCACTTTTCTTGCAGTTGTCAATTATGTCGTAAGCGGACAAAATGACGTACCGGTCGGTACATACCTGTCTGTAGACACACTTCTTCAATATCTGAAACAGAGTCATAAATATTTTCTTGAATATTTTTTGCCTGCCATACGTCGTAAACTCCTTGAGGGGATTCGCTTTAGAAGTACTGACGTATCTTTTCTCATCCTGAAGTTTTTCGATGAGTATATGGAAGAAGTACATCGCCACATGGAGTACGAGGAAAATACCGTATTCGGCTATGTTGACTCCCTCGTGAAAGGCGAACCGTACACAGGGTTTGAAATCTCAGTATACTCCAAACATCACGGCCAGGTCAGTGACAAACTTTCTGAACTGAAGAGTCTGATTTTGAGATATTGTCCTGAAAGCGCAGACATCAACCTCCTCAATGATGCGCTCCACGACATTTATAGGTGTGAAGTGGAGCTGGAGAGTCATTGTATGATAGAGGATAATGTGTTTATCCCGCAAATCCGCCTGTTGGAGAAGAAAGGAGGAGAAGCATGAGCTGTCTTGAATCGGCAACTCTTCGGATTGCCGTTGCTGAGACATCGCCCATCATCCGGATGGGTATTACCGCCTGTCTGTCAAAAATCCAGACTCCCCGGATGAATATAATGGAAGCCAATGATTATTCTGACCTGATTGAGTGTGTCACGGCCAAACGTGCCGACATTGCTATAGTCAATCCTACATTCTGTGGTACGTTTGACCCGGTCGCGTTGCGCCGCCGGGGAAAAGAAGGAATAAAAATTATAGCCCTGGCTACAGTCACTCCCGACCAGCGAGTGGCGAGATTATACGACGGACATATAGCTATCACGGATGACCTTGAAACAATAAATCGTATACTTAATGATTTTGCATCCGAAGAACAGAATATCGACAATTCGCATGCCTCCGACATTCTTAGCGAAAGAGAGAAAGAGATAGTGGCCAATGTGGTTCGTGGGCATACCAACCAGGAAATAGCCGACAAGCTGTTCATATCTGTTTTTACCGTTACAACACACCGTCGTAATATAGCACGGAAATTAGACATCCATTCGGCAACGGGTCTGACAATATATGCCATAGTCAACGGTATCGTCAAACTTGACGAAATCAAATTATAAAAACATAGGTTGAGAGTCTGAAAAATCGAAATATTTTCATTAACTTTGCCGCGCCATTACGCGGGGTCGCTACCCGCAAATGTTACAACCAATATTTTAAACTGCAGAATTAAAATTAAAATGAAAAAAGACATCCATCCGTCCAACTACCGTGAAGTAGTATTCAAGGACATGTCTAATGATGAAGTATTCATCACCCGCTCAACCGTTGCCGCCA
>CAYVNJ010000006.1:0-37142 GCA_964452865.1 uncultured Sangeribacter sp.
GCAATGCTTATCAGGCAAAATGGGATGACATCAAGGTCTTCATCGAATATGGAATGTTGACCGACCCCAAGTTTGCCGAAGCCGCAATGAAGTTCTACTTGTTCAAAGACACAGAGGGAGATTACTTCACACTTGAGGAGTATAAAAATCTTGTCAGCGCATCGCAGACAGATAAAGACGGTAATGTCATATACCTATACACCACTGACAAGACTGCACAATATCCCTATATACGCGATGCACGGGAGAAAGGCTACAGCGTACTTGAAATGGACGGTCCGCTCGAAAATCATATCATCGGTTTCTTTGAAAGCAATCTTGAGAAGACACGTTTTGTGCGCGTCGACTCTGACACCGTTGACCGTCTGATTGTAAAAGAAGATAATAAAGATGCCGGTTTGTCGGCACTTCAGACAGACATCATGACTACGCTGTTCCGTTCTCAGATACCGCAGATAGAGAAGACCGATTTCATTGTGCAGTTTGAAAATATCGGCGAGAAATATGCACCTGCAACAGTGACACAGAACGAGTTCATGCGACGAATGCGTGACATGAGTCAGATGCAACCAGGCATGTCGTTCTATGCTGACCTCCCTGACAATTATGCCTTGGTTGTCAACACTGAGCAGCCTGCCGTGAAGAAAATCATCAATGATGTCACAGAGGCTCTTTCTGCAAAGATTGAACCGTTGAAGTCGGAAATAGACCACCTGAACAATGAAATAAGTGAAGCAAGAAAAGCAGCTGCAGATAAAAAAGACGGCTCTGCAGCCGATACTTCTGAACTTGAAAAGAAAGTCGCTGACCTGCGGTCCGAAGAGGACAAGGCAATATCGGAATATGCGGCTGGATGCGATAATGTGAAACAAATCATTGACCTTGCACTTTTGCAGGCACATCTCCTTTCAGGTGAAAGCCTTAATGCATTTATACGTCGTTCAGTATCTCTGCTTGACTAATATCTGAATTAGACACATAATCTTAAATCCGGAAGAGCTGGGATTGTCCCATCTTCCGGATTTTTGTGTTTCCTTGAATTTAACTATCTTTGTCGTGCTGTCAGAGAAGCGATGCAGAGGCATCATCTCCGGCAGTGACATATTTTAGGAAACGTTACTATAACGCTTTGGTTTTGTCAATGTAAGAACTTCGCACATTCTAAACCACCGGCAAAAACTTGGCAATGGGAACGCTTCATCTGTTGTATATAGCGCCGAAGGCGGTATATACCTGACGTACGTGCAGGTATGTACCACCTGTGGGTGGAATATATACGCACGTGGAGTTTTCGTCGTTGCTCGTTTGTTTGGTGGAGCAGTGCGAAGGCTTTTACATTGAAAACGAGCAATGGTTTTGACTCCACGTTTTCGTTGTAAAAACATCAAACAATACGATTAACCGCCATAGAGGGGTCACATGGCATAAATATAAATTACCATGTGTACCAAGAAATCTTTCAAGAAAACCATTTATGGAACTATACCATATTATTGGTGTAAACTGTTTCGGCCAAGCACTCCAAGTATAAGGTATTACGAATATATAAAGTCGCATGGCTATGCACGGCATCTGTTTACATTCAGAGAAGAATATGAGCGACAGAGTTTTCCGGTTTTTGAAGATAAAGAAAGGCACATGCATTATGTTCTAAATAAAAATGGAAATCGTTTGTATTTTCAAAGGAATATGGCTGTGGAGAAGATTGAAAAGTACTATAGGATATTGGCAATGGAACAAGACGTGCGTTCTCCACATCATTATCTCGACAGTATGGAAGAAGTAAAGGGAAAAACATTCGTAGATGTAGGGTGTGCTGAAGGTTTTACATCTCTTGAAGTAATCGAGTATGTTTCCCATATATATCTGTTTGAGCAGGACGAGATGTGGGTTGAAGCGCTGAATGCCACTTTTGAACCATGGAAAGATAAAGTTACAATAATACCAAAATACGTGAGTGATAATAATTCAGAGCAGCATATTACTCTTGATTATTTTTTCCAAGATATGGAAAAAACTCAACTATATATTAAAATGGATATTGAAGGAGCAGAGCGTTATGCCTTACAGGGAGGAAAGAATTTGTTTATGAATAATAGTCTTAAGTTCGCTATTTGCACATATCATGGAAATGACAATATTGTTGTCGCTGAGATTTTAAGGAAATATGGATGTGAGTTTATAGAGCAATACGGCTTTTTCCGTCACCGGCTGCGCAGTGTTGTTGCTAAAGGGGTAAGCATGCGATATTAATGTCTGATATATAAGGTGAAGCGGTCTGATGTGAGGTTGGTACGCTCAAATCCGGAGTTCTGCAGGTATAGGTCGAAATTACGGTCGGCAATAGTGTCAGCCTCAGCCATGTCAGAGTCCGGCAGGAAGAACATAGGGTAGGAAATCAGCAGGGCATCATAGTGAGTGATGCTATGGCTTAGTGCAGGTAGTTCTTTGTCGTAAGTGCCGATATGAAAATCGTGCAAACCTCTGAGAAGCGGGATGTCATGGAACAAACTGCTTTCGTAATGCATCATGCCGTCTGTGGCAATTTTCTTTCCTTGCGACTGCAGCGAGGTTATAACTTGTGTTTGTTCAGTGAGTTGTGCTGCAGATTGTTTATCTATTAATATGTTTCCAAGATGATATATATTGTAGGTGCGGGAGAGTCCCGTGGAGATGTAGTAAGCTTCCTTGACACCAATCATGCCGACGGCTGTGAAAAATGCAAATCCTGTGAACCACCAGATGAAGCGTCGAAGTTGCTTATAGCATAATGTCAAGGCAACCGGCAACGTGGGTAGAACCATAAATCGTTCCTGAAATCCGTCGCTCCCTATTATAGGCGCAATGCAGAATAACAGTAATATCCACCCTTCGGCTGAAGGCTTTCCCAAATTTCCGGAAATTTTAAGTCGGGACAACAAAGGGTATAGCCATGCTCCAATAAATGGCAGCAACGTGAGGCAGTATGCTGTTCGAGTCGGTAGTAACCAATATAAGAAGCATATAGTGGCCAACAACGAAATACCCATTATGGAGAGCCATATCGCACGATGTCTGCGCAAATATAGCATTACCCAGGAATATGCCATCCACATTATGGCGAGTACTGATTGGATGAGTAAAGTGGGGGTGATTGTCTTGATTCGGGCTATATAACGGTCTATATCGCTTGTACCATGACCTGAGATTATGTTTGTCGGACTGAAAGCTGCCTCAGCGCCTGAAAAGTCTCCATATATCAGCAGTAGCAGTGCGACTAAGGCTACCGATGTTGATACAATATATGTTATTATCTGGCAAATTGCATTGAATGGTTGTGATTGAAACTTGCATACAATCATAATGCATAATGCCGGAATTACCACACCTGACGGAAGTCGCGATAGCATGAAGCAAGCTGATGCTATGCCCAGGATAAAAGTGAGTTTGCGAGATGGATTATGCCACCAGACCAATGATATGGCGAGGCAGAGCATGGCGAAAGGATAGCATCCGGTATCCCAATTATAGATATGCATAGCCCATACCTGAGAGCCACTGCATAACATCATAAACAGAGCGGAGGCCAGTAGCCTATCGCCAGTGCATCGTAGAAAAATATAGCATCCTATGGCGACAGACACTGCATGGCACGTAAGATTTAGTATGCGTAGTGAGAGTATTGTGTCGCCGAAAAGCTGCATCCACAAGTAGCCGTTGAAATAGGAGAGTGGTGCCAGGGGAGAGTGACGATAATCAAGCGTACTGAGCATCTGGTATGCCTCGTCACGCTGAGGTATGTCAAAGAAAAGTAAAGACAAAGGAAGCATAATGCCTATGGTTATGAAAACCATAGGCAATGTTTGCGAAGTCTTTGTGTTGATAGACAAAATTCCGGAGTCCTATTTTACTCTGCAGCTTCTGCCTTTTCGTTATTGTTCTCTTCCTCAGTAAACCGGGTCATTCCGGCTGCAAGGAGAAGGTTATACCACTGGAACAGTTTTTTGATGTCGCTCTCGTAAACTCGCTCTTGGTCGAAGTCCGGAAGAATCTCTTCGAAGTATGCCTTTAATCCTTTGCCTGCGATTATCTCCTTGATGTCGATTGCTTTTCCCTCGGCATGAGCATATACTGCGTCAAGAACTTCTCCGAGCGGTTTTTCCTCAGCCATAGTATACATAGCTATATCGCCGAGCGATACAAGGCGGTCGCGTTGATGAACCGGCAGACGTCGGCCCGAAGACATATCTTCTACTATAAGAGAGTTTTTAGCCTGCGTAATTATTTTGTATAGTCCGGGTTTTCCGGTGATTGTGAGGATTGTCTTTAACATGACTTATTGTTTTTATTTGTAGAGTGAATTTTTTTCTATATCTGACAGCAAATCGAGCACCTGCGGAATGAGTTCCGCAGAGCCGTCATTTATTATTGTTCTTATATTCGGACAGCGCATATTGCTGAATTCTCCCTCTTGTGCCTTGATACGCGCCTTGATGCGCGCGCAGTCAGAACTATCACGTCGCACAGCACGTTCGAGTCTCACTTCCTCAGGAGCTTCAACCAGCCATATTTCGTCAGTAAGGGAGTCTATTCCGGATGTTGAGGGAACGGCTGTCTCGACTATAAAAACGCGGCACACAGCATTTGAAAGCTTCGTGGATACATCTTGCCTTACGGCGGAATGCACGAGTGTGTTAATGCATTTGCGCATTGATTCAGAGGTGAAGATTATTTCAGCAAGACTAACACGGTCTATACCTCCCTGCGGTAGTATGACTGACTCACCGAATGTTTCCGACAATTGTTTACGAAGTTCTGCGTCAGTCTCCATAAGTATCTTGGCCTCACGGTCGCAATCGTAGACCATAACGTCGTACCCGCTCAGTCGGCATATTCGCGCCACTACGCTTTTGCCACTGCCGATACCGCCTGTAAGGCATACTGTATGAGGTTTTTTATACATTCGTCAATCTCCTGTTTTGCTTACTATTGTGTATTCCAAACTGTCATTGGCTATCGTAGGATTGACACAGTAAGGGGGCATCTCTGTCACTCGTACGTGAATGCGTTGTTTGACTCCGTCTGCAACCTCCATATAGTCAGCATGAGCTTCAATACCTTCAACGGGAGAATCGAACATGTTCATCGGAAGGAAGTATTCTACTTCAACCTGCGAGGGGAAGAGGAGAAGATTTTTTGTCGGAGGAACATTATCAACTGTCACCTCCACAATAGATTGTTTGCGTACAAGCGGCTCTACAGGTATTTTAAGTCTGACTTGCGAAGGTACAATCTTAACTCCAGCAATCGGGTTGATTTTGACATTGACAATGGATGTCTCGGATAGGTCTCGCTTGATTACGATATCGCTTTCAACGAAATTAATAGTGTCAAGGCTTACATCTGTGGAAAAGATGCGTACCATACGGTTGGAGACGAAGAGTTTCTTGCCTATGACAAATCCGAATGCCGGGCGAAGGTCGGTTCTGATTTTCAGAGGTACGACTTTGCCCGGTTCAGTGGTATATTTCACGTTGAGTGAGTCAAGTGAAGTGGAGGCAACCGTAACAGAATTGCCAAATTTGTCTTTGAGGGCAGCTGAAATATCCTGTGCGGAGAGCCTGAAACGTCCTCCTGATGCAAAATCGACAAAATTAAGGTCAATCTGCGGATGCCGCATTACACCTGAGCGGAAAAGTACAGTACCTTTGTCCTGAAGGGTCACATGGAATGTGGCAGGAGGGTCTGTTATAAATGTCACGCTGTCGGGTTTGTTGACTATATTGAGTGCTATGTCGAAAGAGCGGCTGACCTTATCGTTCATCGCCAAAATGAACCAGAACAATGCTGACAAAACAACGAAGACCACAAACAATACTATGTTGTGGTATCCGTCTGACCGGCGTATCTTACGCCATTTTTTCAGTATGTCCGGGTTGGCTTTCTTCATCCCTCGCCCGAATTATTTCTTCGGGCTTTCTTCGCGGGGATAGACTGATGTCTTCTCAATTTTGATGTCGACACCTTTCGATATCTCTATCAACATTGTTGTATCAGATATCTCTTTGATGCGGCCATATACTCCGCCTGCTGTGATTACACGGTCGCCTACGGCCATTGCCTCGCGGGCTTTTTTGATTGCTTTCTGTTTTTTTGATTGCGGACGAATCATGAAGAAGTAAAAAATCACAATCATCGCCACAATCATGATGAGACCGGAGAAACCTCCGCCATTGGCCGCTGCTCCCTGGAGCAGAATATTGGTGAGTATGCTCATTTCTTATAGTTTAATTAATCTGATTTTGCGCAAAGATAAACATTCGCGCATTATTGTGCAAATTCGTGAAGTTGCTTAATTTTTGATGAGACGCTTTTCTTCTTTCAGGTGAGTAATCATTGCTCCGAGTATTCCATTGACAAAAGAACCGCTTTTTGAAGTACTATAGGCTTTGGCTATCTCGACATATTCATTAATGCTGACCTTGACAGGGATTTTCGGGAAATTGAGAATTTCACATAATGCTGTTTCGATGATTACGAGGTCCATAAAAGCCATACGGTCAACGTCCCATGATTCTTTTCTGATGAAATCCTCAATCATACGACGGTATTCTTCTCTGTGTTTCATGGTGAGCGTAAATAGCTCTGAGCCGAACCGTGAGTCTTCTTCATCTTTGAACATTGGCAGTACAGGTTCGGAAGCATCTTCTTCAATACGTTTGAGTGTCTTTAGGAGGAATGTGCCGATGATGTCTATGTCGTCGTTCCAGAAAATAGACCTGTCTTCCAATGACTCCAGGAAGTCTTCGCTGCGAAAGATTACTTTTTTGTAAATCTCTCGCCAGAACTCCGTGTCTGTATGCCTGTCGGCAGAGGGAGCGTTCATGTAGGCGGCATAGACCTCTGATTCTTTTATCTCTTTCAAAAGAATTTCGAGAAGGTGTGGGTCTACATCATTCCATGACAGTTTGTTGTCTTCGACATACTGCCATATTGTTTTATTGTTACGTATCGTATCGACAAGTGAATTCTCAACAAAACGAAGATTTGGATTAAGGTCTTCATTTGTAGGCAGATACTTGTGGACAGCATCATCAATTTCCCTCATTCGCAAATCGGTGAGCTCTACAGGTAGAATAAGCAACATGAAATAAAGCTTGCGTGCTTGCTCCATGCTGGTTTTAAGGGCTTTCAGCCCGTCTGACAGGTGGTCTTGCGAAGTGAGGAAGTTGGTAAACGTCTTGTCGATGAGCTCTGTGAGACGCTCCATAGACCTCAGAGAATAGCTTTCGCGCTTTTCCAGCATTGACTTATATCCGGCAGAGGGGTATACAATGTTCTCGAGCACTCCGCGCCAGAATGCAACATCATCGGCGTTGGTCGGATTATCTTTTTTTACGAAAAGCTTATATAGACCCTCTTCCTTGACCTTGACAGTAAGATTGTCTATAAGCCGGTTCATTTCGTCGGATGCTGACTCATATTGTACCTGCAGCGGACGCAATTTGTCTTCATTGGCAAGTATGCGTGCAAAGCGTGTCTGTTCAAGAGGATGTCCTGCTCCTCTTACGGCTAACCTCTTTGCGATTTCTTTGATAATGAAAAGTGTGTCAAGATACGATTTATAAGCGAAACGTTTTTCCTTGGTCGGCTGCTCGGGTGCATCTTCAAGTACAAATTCCTTTTCTGTCAGAAGATAAGAATATAGCAACTGAATAACTTTTATTCTTATCAACACGCGATTTATCATAGCTTTTTATATTATATTCCTTTATGATTGTTTAATTGTCAGTTCTTTGTCGGAGAGCTTCATACATCATCAGAGCAGCTGCCACAGATACATTAAGCGAACCCACATTGCCCACAATGGGTATGCGAGCCAAATCGTCGCATTGTCTGAGAATGGCCGGTGATATGCCGCAATCTTCCGCCCCCATTACAATGGCGGTCGGTCCGGAGAAGTCTGCGCGTGTATAATCGCAGTTGCCTTTCTCCGTCGCTCCAACGATGCGGAAACCACTCTGACGCAAATAATCTATCGCGGCAGCCAGGTTTTTCTCACGACATATTTTCAGATGTAGAAGTGCCCCGGCCGATGTCTTTACTGCGTCGGCGCTCGCGCTTACACTATCATGCGAAGGAATGACGATGGTGTCAACACCCGCACATTCGGCTGTCCTGGCTATAGCCCCGAAGTTGCGTGTATCCGTGAGTGAATCAAGTACGAGTATCAGCGGATTTTTACCTTCTTCATACAAGGTCTGCACCACATCGTCAAGATGACGGTATGTGACGGGGGTAAGCATGGCTATCGCCCCTTGGTGATTGCGCATCGTGATACGGTTCAGGCGTTCTACGGGTACTCTCTGTACGGGTATTTCACGTTGCCGTAGTTCCTTAAAGAGCTCCTTTGCGAGTTCGCCGTTGATGTCTTTCTTCAGAAGTACTTTATCAATTTGTCTGTCTGAACGCAAAGCCTCAAGTATGGCATGAAGTCCGAATATATAGTCTGATTTCTGCATAGATACTTTATGATTAATTTTTCAATCGGAGCAACTCACGTGCATTTTGCATGGAAGCGTCACTGATTATAGCACCACTAAGCATTTTAGCGAGTTCTACCACCCGTTCTTCCTCGCATAGGTCTGCAATGTAGGTATGCGTGTGTTGGGTGTTGTCTTGTTTATATACCTTAAAATGGCGTGAGCCCATGGCCGCCACCTGAGGAAGATGAGTAATGGCTAATACCTGATGCCCGGTTGCTATCTCTCGCATCATCTGTCCCATGAGCGAGGCTGTACTTCCGGATACTCCGGTATCTATTTCGTCAAAAATAATGGTCTTGTTGTCTGCTACAGATACCTCCATGGCCTTTATTGCCAGCATTAACCTTGACATTTCTCCTCCAGATGCGCGTTGTGCAAGTGGCATAGGAGTCTGATTTTTATTAAAGCCGCAGCAAATGACCACTTTATCTTGCCCTTCTGGTGTAAGTTTTGTCTTTTCTACTCTAATTGCTACATGAAGATTGTCTAATCCGAGCGGGCGAGCTTTTTTCTCGATAGCGGCAGCAAGAAAAGATGATGCCTGCATACGGGCTTCACTCAGTTCGTCGGCTAATGTCTGAAGCTTTTTTCCTTCCGCTTTTGCCTCGGTCTCAAGTTTTTTGAGGTCAGATGTGCCGGAATTTAGGTTATGCAGCCTGCGTTTTGTATCATCGAACAAGGCTGACAGGTCATCAGGAGAATTCAGTCCGAACCTCTTCGTCGCTTCATATAGACGGTTTATACGATTTTCTGTACGCTCAAGTTCTATCGGATTTTCTTCATAGTTGTCGAGTTCTGATGATAATGTCTGGGAAATATCCGTCAGTTCGAGATAAGCAGATTTCAGACGGGAGAGAATATCTGAATTTTGCGGAATAGACTTGAATGAATCGCCGGTGTTGTCAAGAACCTCACTCACACGGTTAAGAGAACTGAGGATAGAGGGGTCGGAAGAATCCAAAAGGCATACACTTTCTTTCAATGCAGCTACGATGCGTCCTGCATTGCTGAGAAGTTCATAACGTGCTTCAAGTGACGTGATTTCTCCTCGCAGAGGAGCAAGGCTTTTCAGTTCGTCATATCTGAACCGCAGCATTTCTTCTTCTCGTCGTAATGATTCAGCCTCCTCGCGCAGACGCACGACCTCCCTTCGTTTGCGAACGTATCGTGCAAAGCATTCTGAGTATTTATCTCTTAAGGATGCAATCCCGGCGAATGAATCAAGAAGGCGGAGCTGAAATATGGGAGATAGAATTTCAGTATTACTGTTTTGGGTGTGTATGTCAAGCAATGACGTAGTAACCTCAGATAATTTATTGAGTGATACCGGACTATCATTAATAAAAGCACGCGTTCGACCTGATGTCGTAATCTCTCTGCGCAATATCACTTCATAAGAGCCCGTTGTTGCAGGCTCACTATCATCTTCAAACTGATGTATGGGGTGGTCTATGTCTGAGAAAATGGCTTCGACAATAGTCTTTTCTTCAGAATTTCTGCCGGTACGTGCGTCATATCGTCCGCCGCACAAGAGTTGCAATGCACCAAGAATTATAGATTTACCGGAACCTGTTTCACCGGTAATGACAGTCAAGCCTCGCGAAAGTTCTATTTCAAGTTCCGCGATTAATGCGTAATTACGTATGCTGAGATGCTGCAACATATTACGTTGTGGCCTTTCTTGATTAATTATTTGTTTCGGGGTTTTTGATTTGTTCCAGTCGTTCTCTCTCAGTAGGATATATTGGTTGGAGCAATTCATATACTCCGTCTTTCTCGGTGGAGCTTGCCTTGGAATAGATATTTACAAGTTCATCAAGTTTGGAATCTCTGAAGATACTCAACGATACAGACATTGGAGCTGTTTTGTATATTTTTTGCAACTCGTTCAACGACTCTGTTATCACTGCGCGTCCTTTATCAGGACTTATAACCATTTGGTCGAGTCCCTGACGATGATAATCATAGAGCATCTTTCTTATGCCTGACGTTGAGGCATCGGTGTATGAGTTAAGTACGGCGCTTCGGTTTTTTGTGTCTTCGAATGTTTTCCAACCAATCTCGCCACTTGATTGAGCCATTTGAACCACGGTGGCTGCACGGTCGTAGTATGGTTGACCTCCATTGGGTGAGAAACTGTCAAAATCAATTGCGAGAAACAGATATGCATAAAAATTAAGAAGGGCAGTAAGATTGCTCTCCATTGCATTCTCATTGAATATTAAAGGGTCTCCTTCGCGATAGTCAAATTCTACTTTATTGTCTTTGAAGTTGAGCAGGGTTGTGGTATAGGCACTGTTGTATACGGGACGCGAAAGCTGGACCTGAATATCGCCTTTGATGCGGTCGTCTTCGTATGATTTGACTGTCAGAAAAAAACGGCACTCAATTTTCTCGTTTGGAGAAAATTGAGCATTAGTCCATTTGCGTGTATTGAAATACTCTGCTATGGCCTCCTGAAGTGTGGTGAATACACTCTTATTAGTTCCCTCAACCTGCTGCGCATTGACTTCCACAGTGCAGTTAAGTTCCTGTGCGGACACTTTTCCTGATGTCGTCACGCAAATTATTGTCATAAGCGCACAGATAAAACCGTAAATCTTTGTTTTCATCATAGTAGCTTTTACAGGATATTGGGGATGTGGCGGATTATTTCCTATCTGACATTATAGTGTCAAGTATTTTGGCCGCAATCTCGCTTTTAGGTAATGTGTCGGTGATTGTTTTGTCTCCGTTGGCAGCGAATATAGTCACTTTATTGGTGTCAACTCCGAAACACGCATTTTTGTCGCGCATGGAATTAAGCACTATAAAGTCAAGTTTTTTTCGATGCATCTTTCCCAGGGCATTCTCCTCTTCGTTGTTTGTCTCAAGAGCAAAACCCACGAGAGTCTGTCCCGGATGCTTCTTGTTGCCTAATGATGCAGCTATATCCGGATTACGGACTAATTCAATGGTCAACCGTTCAGTTTTTTCTCTTTTTAATTTAGTATCATGGCATTCCGCCGGAGCATAATCAGCAACTGCGGCGCAAAGAATTGCAATGTCTGTCGAGCCGAAACGCTCAATACATACTTCATGCATCTGCTTGGCACTCACGACATCAATGCGTTCTACTCCGTCCGGGGTTGCAAGTGATACCGGACCACTTATCAAAACCACCTCTGCTCCGCGTTTTGCGGCTTCAGCAGCCAAAGCATATCCCATCTTTCCTGATGAATAGTTTCCTATGAAACGTACGGGGTCAATGTTTTCGTAAGTAGGTCCAGCCGTAATTAAGATTTTTTTGCCGTTGAGAGTCTTTTTATCACATCCAAAAAACTCATCGATGGCTTCTGCTATCTTCTCAGGCTCGGCCATACGGCCTTTTCCTGACAGGTGACTTGCAAGTTCTCCGCTTTCGGGCTCAATCATTCTGACACCGTCTGCCAGCAAGCGCTCGATATTACGCGACGTAGTAGGGTGAGCCCACATGTCAAGGTCCATGGCTGGAGCTATGAATACAGGACATCTTGACGAAAGGTAAGTGGTAACCAACATATTGTCTGCAACCCCCGTCGACATTTTTGCCAAAGTCGAAGCGGTGGCGGGCGCTACAATCATTGCATCAGCCCAAAGTCCGAGATTGACGTGGCTATGCCACTCGCCGGTATTAGCCGTGAAGAATTCTGTAATGACAGGGTTTCCGGTGAGTGTGGACAGTGTCACTGGCGATATGAACTCACGCCCGTTCGGGGTCATAATAACCTGCACTTCGGCACCATTTTTGACAAAAAGTCGAGCCAGCATAGCTGACTTATATGCAGCTATCCCTCCATTTATGCCGAGAATTATGTGTTTGCCTTTCAGATTTGTATATTCCGACATCTTCGAGTCCTTATTTCTTGCTTCTGTATTGTGCACGGAGTGCTGTCATTACATCTTTTGTGTTCTGAGGGAAATCTCCTTGCAACATCCAGTCATAATAACCGGGCTCTTTTGAAAGGACATCCTTTACAGGTACACCTTTGAATTTACCGAAATTCATGACAGGTACTCCCTGGGCATTTTTGACAATTCTGCCCGCGAGGTCAAGATTGTTGGATTGTGATGAAAATTCGGCCAGAAAATCCATGTCGTTTTTGAGTTCCGGATAGCGGTCAAGTTGGCTCTTGAGTACTTCATATGTCGCATCAGTATCGGCCAAAGCCGAATGAGCTCCCTCAAGGTCTTTCCCACAGTAAAATTTGTAGGCTGCAACAAGAGTCCGTTGTTCCATCTTGTGGAAGATTGTCTGCACGTCTATCAGACGCCGGCCTGTCAGGTCGAAGCGTATGCCGCAGCGTGAAAATTCCTGCACGAGCATCGGCACATCGAATTTGTTCGAATTGAAACCGGCAATATCACAACCTTCGAAAATATCATTAAGATTTTTTGCGATACTTTTGAATGTCAGTTCATCTTTGACATCTTCATTGGTTATATGGTGTACAGCAGTGGCCTCTGCAGGGATGGGCATTTCCGGATTAAGACGTCTGGTTTTACGCTCTTCCTTACCGTCCGGATAAACTTTTACGTATGAAAGCTCGACTATGCGGTCGTTTGTCACATTCGTGCCCGTTGTTTCCAAATCAAAAAATATGATAGGGCGGGTAAGATTTAGTCGCATATCGTGTTTTTAAGTGTAAACGTTCTACCTTGTTGTTAATATTCAAGTACCTGCATAGGCATGAGGAGCATGATTACCTCAGAACCCTCTTCTTGGGTAGCAGGTAAGAAAACACCCGGACGAGAGGGGTCGCACAGCTTGATGATGATAGTGTCATCCTTGAGATTGGAGAGGACCTCAATCATGTATTTCGCTGCAAATCCGATTGTCATTGAGTTGCCTTTATACTCGCAAGTCAGCTTTTCTTCAGCAGAGGTGGAGTAATCTACATCTTGCGATGTGAGAAGCATCTCATCCTGTTGAAGATTAACTTTTACAAGTCCTGAAGCCATACTTGCGCAGAGAGCTACGCGGCGCATTGCTGCAAGCATGGAGGGGCGGTCGACAGTCAACTCAAAAGGATTGTCTGCAGGAATTACTCTATTGTAGTCTGGGAAACGTCCGTTTATAAAGCGGCAAGACAGTGTATAACTACCGAATCGGAAAGTAGCATTTTTGTCATCGACAGTCATTTCTACGTCACCTTCTTCTTTTTCGAGAAGGCTACTTAAGATAGCAGCAGGCTTAGCCGGCATTATAAACGATGTTGTGAAGCCTGGAGCCGTCTCCTTATTGATGTTACGTACAAGTTTATGAGTATCGCTTGCAACGAAAACTATGCAATCGTCTTTTATATCCCAGAAGATACCCGTCATCTGCGGACGTATCGTTTCGGTACTTACTGAGAAAATTGTATTGGCAATTCCGGAGCGTACGATGGATGCAGCAAGTCTGAGTGTACTGCTATTGTCTTGATGCGTCGTAGGCATCGGATATTCGCGGCCGTCTACGCCTATGAAATTGAAGTGACCGTTAAGAAATTTAAGGTCTATCTCTTTTGTCTCATCGTTTATGTAGAACGTAAGAGCCTGATTGGGTACTTCTTTCAGCACGTCTAGCAACTTCTTGGCAGGGATTGCTATGCAATCTTCACCTTCTGCATCCATTACCTCTACAACCGAGGTGATGAAATTTTCTCCGTCACTACCGGTTATATGCAGTTCATTGCCGGACAACCGGAAAAGAAAATTATCTAAAATCTGAATGGAATTTTTTGCATTGATGACTTTGCTGACTTTAGTGAGCTCAGTGAGCAGAGCTTTTCCTCCTACATTGAATTTCATATCTCATCGTTTTTTAACAAGGCAAAAGTAACAAATTTTTTCGACTTATCAAATGAGTCTCTCGTGGCAAGTATGACTTATGGGCAACATCAAATACTCAGATAAATAAATACGCAGATATTATTAAGAGGATATAATGAAACATTATCGGAGTATTACCAATGTAATACTCCGATAAAAAACTTTAAAACTTAAAAAACTATAATTGCTTATGACAAGTCTAAGTTTATTCTGAAACTACCTCAAAAGGTATTTCAACAGATACTTCTTTGTGGAAACGGATTGTGGCGGTATAGTTACCGACTTCCTTGATAGTTTCCTTTAGAGTAATGAGTTTGCGGTCTACATTGTGACCCAATTTCTCAAGCGCTTCGGCAATCATGATGTTGTTTACCGAACCGAAGACTGTGCCTGTTGAGCTTGTCTTCGCACCTATTGTGAGTGATACGCCTTCGAGTGCGCGAGCGGCCTCTTCTGCATCAGCTTTGATTTTTGCAATCTTATGTGCACGTTGTTTCTGGTCTTCTGCAAGCTGTTTCAGTGCAGCTGCAGAGGCTATGATAGCCTTACCCTGGGGTATCAGATAATTGCGGCCGTAACCATCTTTTACTTCGACAACGTCGTCTTTGTAGCCCAGATTGGGCACATTTTCTTTCAGTATAAGTTTCATCTCTTTTGTCGGAATTAAAAATGATTATTTCATCAAGTCGGTTACGTAGGGCAGGAGTGCGAGGTGGCGTGCGCGTTTTACGGCCTGAGCCACACGACGCTGGAATTTCAGAGATGTGCCTGTGATACGACGGGGTAATATTTTGCCCTGTTCGTTAAGGAACTTCTTCAGAAAATCAGGGTCTTTGTAGTCAATATATTTGATGCCGCTACGTTTGAAACGACAATATTTTTTCTTTTTTACGTCAACCGACATCGGTGTGAGATAGCGGATTTCGCTGTTTGACTGTGCCATAGGTTAATCCTCCTTCTTTTCTTCGGCCACAACGGCAGGTTCTTCGTTCTGTTTTTTTGCTCTCAGGCTACGACGTTTTTCTGCATATTCTACTGCATATTTGTCCAGACGGAAGGTCAGGAAGCGAAGGATACGCTCGTCGCGGCGATATGCGATGTCGAGTTTTTTGATTAAAGTCGGGTCGGCTTCAAACTCGAGCAGGTTGTAAAAACCTGTGCTTTTTTTCTGGATGGGATATGCAAGTTTGCGCAGTCCCCACATCTCCTCATTGACTATCTTGGCGCCGTTGCTCTCAAGAAAGCCTCTGAATTTTTCTACCGCTTCCTTCATCTGAACGTCAGACAAAACGGGAGTTAAAATGAAAACGGTCTCGTAATGGTTCATTGTTCTTGTTGATTTGTTATGTATTTGTTGTGCAAGCTATCACGATGTCAGTCTCGTGACTGTATTGCATGTGCAAAATTAGCACTTTTTCAGCAATCCCACAATTATCGGGCGTTTTTTATCAGAATTTTTATTTGTATACGGATGCTTGAGGTACTATTTATTGCGTATTGCTATTGTCAGGCATGCTATCCATATTAAACATGCAGCAGGAAGTATCCATGTGTCTAAATAATTCCTGATAAAATGAGATAATATCCAACATAAGAACAGAACGAAATTGATTTTGTTGAGCCAATCATAGGTTCTGCTGTTAAGAACTTTTATCTCTTTTTTCGTAATACTAATGTAAATAGCCCATACCGCCCATAAAATAAAGTATAGACCTGTTACCCAGACTGCTACATTGCGTATGTTTTGATATATGAGTTCATTATTTTGTGAAACTCCGAGAATTATAAGATAGCAACAAAACATTGTCATCATCCCCATCATGGTGAAGGGGCTGCGCATAAGGTTGCGGAATACTTGCTGCGACATGTGGAAAATCAATTGTCAGAAACAAATCTGAATTTAATTTTCGGATAGTCGTTCTGAGCCATTTGAAGAACATAGTTGCTGTCGGCCATAAAGACGTCGCGACCATCTTTGTCGGTAGCCATAAACTGATGTTTGCGTTTTTTGAAAGCTTCAAGGGCTGCAGCGTCATCGCTCTCAATCCAACAAGCTTTGTATAGATGAATAGGCTCCCAGCGGCATTGTGCTCCGTACTCATGTTCAAGTCGATACTGAATTACTTCAAACTGCAACTGGCCGACAGTTCCAATAATTTTTCGCCCGTTGAACTGATTGATAAACATTTGGGCGACACCTTCATCCATGAGTTGCCGGATACCTTTGTCAAGTTGTTTTGCCTTCATTGGGTCGGCATTCTCAAGATACTTGAGCATTTCAGGAGAGAAACTCGGAAGTCCTTTATAATGAAGATTTTCTCCTGCAGTGAGTGTGTCGCCTATTTTGAAGTTACCCGTGTCAGGAATACCTACAATATCGCCCGGATAAGCTTTGTCTACGATACTTTTCTTTTGAGCCATAAATGCGGTAGGCGCGGAAAATTTCATCTGCTTATCAAGGCGTACATGCTTGTAGTTCACATTCCGTTCAAAAATACCTGAGCATACTTTTACAAAAGCAATGCAAGACCGGTGATTTGGATCCATATTCGCATGAATCTTGAATACGAAACCGCTGAAATCCTCCTCTTCTGGTTCTACTTTGCGTTCCTGAGCTTCCACCGGACGAGGAGATGGTGCTATTCTGACAAAGCAGTCTAGCAACTCTTTAACACCGAAAGTATTCAATGCTGAGCCAAAAAAGACCGGTGCCATGTCGCCTGCGAGGTATTCTTCTTCCGAGAAATCTGGATAAACTCCTTCAATCAGGTCAAGGTCGTCACGAAGTTTGGCTGCGTCAGCCTCACCAATATATTCTTCAACTTCAGGTCCTGAAATATCTTTTATTTCGATACGTTCGCTTACGGTCTGTTTGCTGGGGGTGAAGAGGTCTAGTCCCTTTTCGTAAATGTTATAAACACCCTTGAATTTAGCTCCTATATTTATTGGCCACGACAATGGTCGCACGTTGATATGCAGTTCCTGTTCCAGCTCGTCAAGAATGTCGAAAGGGTCGCGGCCTTCACGGTCAAGTTTGTTGACAAATATGATGACGGGAGTCTTGCGAAGACGGCAAACCTCCATCAATCTCCGCGTCTGTGTTTCAACACCTTTGGCGACATCGACTACTATTATTACAGAGTCAACAGCCGTCAATGTGCGGAAAGTGTCTTCAGCAAAGTCCTGGTGACCGGGTGTGTCAAGGATATTGATTTTATAACCTTCATACTCGAAACCCATTACAGATGTTGCTACCGAAATACCACGCTGTTTTTCAATCTCCATCCAGTCTGAGGTAGCGGTTTTCTTTATTTTGTTACTTTTCACAGCTCCCGCCACGTGAATGGCACCTCCAAACAGAAGTAGTTTTTCTGTCAGGGTAGTCTTACCGGCATCCGGGTGACTGATAATCGCGAATGTTCGGCGTCGGTTTATCTCATTCTTCTGTTCTTCGCTCATCAGAACTATTTTCTAATATATTATTTATACAACGTATCACAGACTCTTCCCAATGGGGAATTTCAAGTCCGTAGGTTTTCTTTATTAATGCTTTATCGAGAATTGAATAAAAAGGTCGTCGGGCCGGAGCAGGATAATCCTTGGTCGCAATAGGATGCACCTTGCATGAAAGGTTGGCATTTTTCATTATCGCCACGGCAAAGTCGTACCACGATGCTGCGCCTTCGTCCGAGAAGTGATATATACCACTGTGCCATTCCTCTTTCTTAATAATAGTGTATATTGCTTTGGCCAAATCTCCTGCATAAGTAGGTGTGCCTATCTGGTCGGCTACGACGTTCACTTCATTTTTCTCAGCACCAAGTCGCATCATTGTTTTCAGAAAATTGTTTCCGTCTTCCGAATATAGCCACGCCGTCCGGATGATTATGTTTTCCGGGCAAAATGATGACAAAATTGCTTCTCCGTCAAGTTTTGTACGCCCGTAAGCAGAGCGTGGGTCGGGCTCATCTGTTTCAATATAAGGGCGACAACTCTCTCCGTTGAACACATAGTCTGTGGAGACATGCACTACCCTGGCTGAATGTTTGTGAGCTGCTCTGGCGATGTTTCCCACTGCATCGGTATTAACTCGTTTACATGCCACCTGGTCGGTCTCTGCACGATTCACATCTGTATAGGCCGCACAATTGACTATAAAGTCAAATTTGTGTTTCCCTATACAGCGTTCAACGGCTTCAGGGTCAGTAAGGTCAAGGTTGTCTATATCGGTATAGACAGTTTGATAATCAGTGTCCTTATCCAATAAACGGCGCATAGCTCTGCCTAATTGTCCGTTAGCTCCTGTTACGAGAATTTTTCTCATTCGTCCTTGAACAATTCGTTATTGAAGTCTTTTTTGTAATAAGCCGCCAATAAGGCAATGAACTGACTGATATTGGTAATCGCTTTTTGCGTTTCTTCTGTTATTTCTTTTTGCTGCAGACGCAACATTAGAATTCCGTATAGAGCATTAAAACACGTTTCAATTTCACCGGCTTTTGCCTCGCCGGCTTTTGCACGCAATTCTACAATGTAAGGGAGCGTATCGTAGAATTTGGCGTTGTAGGTGGCAAATTTGTCATCCTTCATCAAACGGTTATGAAGGTCTGACAGGGCGAGGATAACGTTCTTGTTGATTTGAAGATGTCCTTTTTCAGTCACCCCCTCACGTCGCATCATGTCTATTAATGATTCATACCACTCGCGCATTTCTTTACGCTGTTGGTCTGTCAAGTTTGTATACTTGTCTATGACATTTTTTTCTATGTTGTCTATGTCAAGGTCGTTGGCACGGATAAGGTCTTCTATCTGCCACATATACAGAAGATATTCTGCAATGTTTTCTCTTTTTTTTGCTGATGCCGTTATCATCTGTTTAATCTTTGTTCGGACAAAATTACTAAATTTCCCTGATACTTAAAAACCGCGTCGGCGGTACATCCCTTTGTGAGATGTACCGCCGACATTTTATCTGATTGATAGCAGTTTATTCTGCTTTCTTTGAAGCCGTTTTTGTATCTGCCGGTTTCAAGTATTTGTCAAGGAAGTTGAAGAATACGCGCTGCCAGAGAATAGCGTTCTGAGGTTTGAGTATCCAGTGATTTTCATCGGGGAAGACAAGCATCTCTGCTTCCAGACCGTGCATCTTGGCAGAATTGAATGCCTGCATGCCCTGCGATGCGAGGATACGATAGTCCAATTCACCTACTGTCACGAGAATAGGTGCTGTCCATTCATTGACAAATCTGTGAGGTGAGGTTGCGAATGTTTTTTGAGCTGTGGCATTCGATGCATCCCAATAAGGACCTCCGAAATCGTGGTTGACAAACCACATTTCTTCTGTTTCGAGGTACTGTGCTTCAAGATTGAATATGCCTGCATGTGCTATAAGTGCCGCAAAACGGCCTTCATGATGACCCGCAAGCCAATATACGGAGAAACCGCCGTAGCTTGCACCGATAGCACCGATATGGTCGGCATCGATATATGATTCTTTTTTCATGTCATCGACTGCTGCAAGGTAGTCTCGCATGTTCTGACCACCGTAATCGCCTGAAATCTGAGCATTCCATTCAGAACCAAAACCTGGTAATCCGCGACGGTTTGGAGCAATCACAATATACCCGTTGGCGGCCATTATCATGAAGTTCCAGCGGTAGCTCCAGAATTGGCTGACTGCCTGCTGAGGCCCTCCCTGACAATAAAGCAATGCGGGATACTTCTTGTTGGGGTCGAAGTCCGGTGGATAGATTACCCATGTCGTCATGAGCTTGCCATCAGTTGTCGGTACCATACGTTTCTTTACGTCGCCAAGTTTCAGATTGTCCAGAAGGTCTTTGTTGACAGATGTAATCTGGTTTACTTTACCACTTTCAATTAAAACGACCTCGTTGGGTTCACGCATCGAATGACGCAGAGCTAATACTTTATTGGCTTCCATTGCCTGCACGCCGACATAGTCGTACTGACCTGCAGCCAAAGTGTCTATTTTGCAGTCGGCCGTGTTTATGCGGAAAATAGGTTGTGTACCTTGATAGTAGGTGTTGAAAACGATTGACTTGCCATCCGGATTCCATGATAGTCCTTCAGCACCATAATCCCAATCTGCTGACAGGTCTCGTTTGGTGCGGGTTTTCATATCCATTATGAAAAGACGTTTCTTGTCGCTCTCAAAACCTGGAGTTGCCATGCTAAGCCATGCGAGCGATGAGCCGTCTGGAGAGAATTTGGGGTCTGTATCGTAGCCCTCCATACCCTCAGTGAGCAACTCTGTTTTATTTGACTCAAGGTCATAAAGATAGAGGTTGCTGTCGGTTGAGAAAGCATACTCTTTGCCGGTGAGCTTGCGTGATGTATATACAAGTTGCTTGCTATCCGGACTCCACGCGAATGTTTCTGCACCACCGAAAGGTTTCATCGGGCATTCGTACGGTTCACCTTCCATGATATCTTTTGCATTTTCAATGCCGTCAGAAGTCAAATCACCGAGGAAGGGGTGGGGTATTGTCGTTACCCATTCATCCCAGTGTTTGTACATCAGGTCGTCAACAAGTCGTCCTGTTGTGAGGGGCAGTCCTTCGAAGAGTTCAGGATGAGGCTTGGTTGTTTCTATTTGAGTACCATAGATGATTTTTGTGCCATCAGGTGAAATTTCGAAACATTCGATGCCGTTTGCCACATCGCTCAGACAGTCCACGCCTGAACCGTCAGCGTTCATTGTAAACAGCTGAGGTTTCTTTGTCTGTTTATCTTTGGCGAGGAATGCGAGTTTCTTTCCGCCCTCAATCCAACGGACATTACTTTCTGAACCTACGGAATGAGTCAGCCGTTTCATGTTGCTGCCGTCGATATCCATTACATAGATTTCGGCATTCGCTTTGTTTTCAGCGATACTTTCGTAGGCAAGCGTGAATGCTACTTTTGTTCCGTCCGGCGAAGTGACAGCTTCGTTAATTCGGCCGAATGCCTCTAAAATCTCAGGGGTCAGTTTGCCGTCGGTAATCTGTACTGAGGGTTTTTCAATCATTGTGCCTTCATTGTCCAGACTATCCGTACACGACCCTGCAAGCATAGGGAGCAAGATTGTTCCCATAGTCAATGTGAGTTTATTCATCGGGTTAGTATAGATATATTGGGTAAATTTTTTCGTAGCGAAATTAAACATTAAATCTCATAGCCACAAATTTCATTTTCTCTTATCGGTTTTGTGCTTCTGTGTTCTTCTCGGCCTGTTTGGGGAATGTCCGTATAATCTGTCAATAAGGTCTGGCCTGTTCATCGTCTTCAGTTCACGGCATATTTCCTGTTTATATTCCGGTTTGTACCAGAAGAAGAAACGTCGTTGGGCTTGTTTTTCTCGGTCAGTATGTGCAGTCCATACCTGTTCGCCTGTATAGGGGTGAATACCGGTATAATATATTTCGGAAGCCAGTGTCATCGGAGTGGGAGTAAAATCCTGAACCTGTTCGAGTTTGAAATCAAGCTCTTTGGTTTTGACCGCAAGTTCGGCCATATCTTCCTCATGGCATCCTGGGTGTGAGCTTATGAAGTAAGGAATAAGTTGCTGACGCAATCCTTCTTTCTTGTTAACATCATCGAATATGTGCTTGAATTTGTAGAACAGTGAAAAAGATGGCTTGCGCATTATGTCGAGAACTCGTTCTGATGTATGCTCCGGTGCGACTTTAAGTCTTCCGCTTACATGATGGCTTATCAGTTCGCGATTATAGCGTTCATTTGCCTTCTGCGCTTCCTTAGTCAATGCCGGTGCAAGCGACAGGTCATATCTAACCCCACTGCCTATGAAAGATTTTTTGATACCGGGCAACGAGTCAACTTCGTGGTATACATCGAGCAGTGGGGCGTGATTATTATCAAGATTGTGGCATGGTGAAGGGTGCAGACATGACGGACGGCGACATTGTGTACAGATGTTCATGTCACGGCCATGCATCATGTACATGTTTGCCGAGGGCCCCCCGAGGTCAGAAATGTAACCCTTGAAGTCGTGCATCGTACATATCTGTTTCACCTCCCGCATGATTGAATTTTTGGTGCGGGATGAGATGAATTTTCCTTGATGAGCTGATATGGTGCAGAATGCACATCCTCCGAAGCACCCTCTGTGCATGGTGACTGAATGGCGTATCATGTCATAAGCCGGGATAGTTTTTCCTTTATATCTCGGATGAGGCGTACGCATATAAGGAAGGTCAAACCATTCATCTACTTCTTCGGAAGATGCTGGTGGCCACATAGGGTTAAGACGTATTTTGTGTCCACCGACTTCTTGATAGAGTACTTTCCCGTCCATACGGTTTGACTCTGTTTCGACAATCTTGAAATTTTCTGCCTGGAGTCGCTTATCCAACAGACAATCCTCAAAGCTATGCAGCATCAGGCTTCCCGCTGCTGCGGGCTCTTTGTCAATAAATACGGTTTGAGGGATGTCTTTAATTTCACTAATTGATACGCCTGCGTTCAGACGGTCTGCAAGCATTCGCATGGTTTTTTCTCCCATGCCATAAACAATCATATCAGCTTTACTGTCAGCAAGTATAGGTTTACACAATTGGTCTTTCCAATAGTCGTAGTGAGCAACCCTGCGCAAAGATGCTTCTATGCCTCCGGCAATTATCGGTATATCGGGATAAAGTTTACGCAGAATATCAGAATAGACTATGGTAGGATAATCGGGTCGCATACCATGTCGGCCGCCTGGAGTATATGCATCATCGTGGCGAAGTCTGCGTGCGGCAGTGTAATGATTGACCATTGAGTCCATTGCGCCGGCAGAAACACCGAAGAATAACCGTGGTCTGCCTAACTTCCTGAAGTCTCGTAAATCGTCGCGCCAGTTGGGCTGAGGAACTATCGCAACTTTGTAACCGGCTTTTTGTAGAGTCCGGCCTATTACAGCAGCCCCGAATGAAGGATGGTCTATATACGCGTCGCCGCTAAATATTATTATATCAGCCTGTTCCCAACCGAGACGAGTCATTTCTTCGCGGGTAGTAGGCAGATATAAAGTGGTGTCAAAACGCGATTCTATGGATTTTTTATGTGGTTTTGATTCTGTCATCAAGTTCGGCAAGTTTGTGCTCAAGCCTCTCAAGCTCATCGCGATATTGAGCTGCAGTCAGGAAGTCTGTGCGTTTTGCGGCAGCGGTCATTTCCAGTCGGACTCTGGCGATGCGTTTTTCCAATTCCGGTCGGCTCATGTAATCTGTCACAGGGTCGGCGGCAATATCTGGCAAAAGTTCTTCCTCAATATACGGACGTGGGTGTACTGAGAACTTCTTGGGTACATTCGGAGTGACAGGTTTTCTATCCCGTCGGTCGCGTTTTGTACCGTTGTCTGATGACTGACCGGCTTCTCTAAGTTCGAGCAAATCTTTGGCTGACGAATGTTTCACAATCTGACGTGGTACTATACCATGTGCTGTATTATATGCTATCTGACGATGTCTGCGGCTCTCCGTCTCATCAATAGTGCGCTGCATAGATTGGGTAATGACATCGGCATAGAAAATGACTTTGCCGTTGACATTACGTGCCGCTCTACCCGCTGTCTGTGTAAGAGAACGATAGTTGCGTAGAAAACCTTCTTTGTCTGCATCGAGGATTGCCACGAGTCCTACCTGAGGTAAATCAAGTCCTTCTCTGAGGAGATTTACGCCTATCAGTACATCGTATTCACCATTACGTAGAGCCTCCAATATCTGTATACGGTCAAGCGTGTCGACATCACTGTGGATATATGCAGAGGCGACACCCCATTTCTGCATGTGGGCATCCAGCTCCTCGGCCATCCTCTTTGTAAGGGTTGTGACAAGCACGCGCTCATCATTTTCAATACGCTTCTGTATTTCCTCCATGAGGTCATCAATCTGATTCATGGTCGGACGAACTTCAATTTCCGGGTCAAGCAGTCCGGTAGGACGTATAACTTGTTCAACAACCACACCCTCGCTGCGTGTCAGCTCATATTCGGCTGGTGTTGCACTTACATATATGACCTGTGGCGTCAGACTTTCAAATTCCTCGAATTTAAGAGGGCGGTTGTCTAATGCTGCGGGCAATCGAAAACCGTAATTGACGAGGTTTGTCTTTCGTGATACATCTCCGGCATACATGCCGCGTAGCTGAGGAACAGTCACATGGCTTTCGTCAATGATAGTCAGAAAATCATCTGGGAAATAGTCAAGCAGACAGAATGGGCGTGCGCCGGGCTGACGTCCGTCGAAATATCGGGAATAATTCTCGATACCACTGCAATGTCCGAGTTCCTTTATCATTTCTATGTCGTAGCTCACCCGTTCCTCAAGGCGCTGGGCTTCAAGCAAACGTCCTTCGTTTTTGAAATAATTGACCTGTTCGCCGAGGTCAAGCGATATTTGGTCGATTGCACGAGCCGTTTTTTCTTTGGTGGTTACGAATATGTTTGCCGGATATATATTGAAAGAGTCAATCGTTGTGATAATGCCACCGCTGGCTGGGTCGACCGTATGAATGGATTCGATTTCATCGCCCCAGAAAATGACACGCAGTTGAATTTCTTCAAAAGACAGAAGAATATCGACCGTATCACCTTTCACACGGAATTGTCCGCGTTGAAGCATCCCTTCCGTGCGAGAATACAATGAGTCGACAAGTTTGCGCAGCAGATAATTTCTGCTTATTTTCATTCCGCGTTCAAGGTGGATTACACTTTGGGAGAAGTCTTCTGGGTTACCCATACCGTAGATGCAGGATACGCTTGATACTACTACGATGTCTCTTCGTCCTGATAGCAAAGCCGCAGTGGTTGAAAGACGTAACTTGTCAATCTGTTCGTTTATCATCAGGTCTTTCTCAATATACTTGTCTGACGACGGTATATAGGCTTCCGGCTGATAATAATCGTAATAGCTCACAAAATACTGTACGGAGTTCTCCGGGAAGAAAGTTTTGAACTCAGTATACAACTGAGCCGCAAGTGTCTTGTTATGCGAAAGAACGAGGGTAGGGCGTTCAACCTTCTGTATGACATTGGCCATAGTGAAGGTTTTGCCGCTACCCGTTACTCCCTGTAGTGTCTGAGCCGGTTCGCCTGCATTAACTCCGTCGACCAACTGTGCTATTGCTTCCGGTTGGTCGCCTGTAGGAGCATATTCTGACGAAAGCCTGAATTTCATAAACTGGTTTTTCTGAAAGTCAGAGTGGCTGAAAGACAGTATTCTTTAATATTCATCCCACGACTTGATTCGTATGTCATCAAGGCTCAGTTCGCAGAAAGCCTGAATGAATGCGGATGCAAGACGAGTGTTAGTAATCAAAGGAATGTTGAGGTCAACCGCCGCGCGACGTATTTTGTAGCCGTTGCTCAATTCTTTTTGAGTCAGATTCTTAGGTATGTTGACTACAAAGTCTATTTCCCGAGAATGCAGCATGTCTAATGCCTGAGGCTGTTTCTCTTCCGAAGGCATATAGACTGTCACGGCAGGTATTCCATTTTCGTTCAGGAAACGTTGTGTACCTTCAGTAGCACATATTGTATATCCTTTTTTGTGCAACATACGTGCAGGTTCGAGAAGGTCTACTTTCTGGCGTGCAGACCCTGAGCTTATGAGTACTGCTTTCTTAGGTATGGTGTATCCTACTGAAAGCATGGCTTTCAGAATGGCTTCCGATGTATCATCGCCGATACATCCTACTTCGCCTGTCGATGACATGTCGACACCTAATACAGGGTCTGCACCTTGGAGTCGTGAGAATGAGAATTGCGAAGCTTTGATTCCTACATAGTCGAGGTCGAATGCGGATTTGCCGGGTTTGTCAATGTCAAGTCCGAGCATGACCCGGGTTGCGGCATCAATGAAGTTCTGTTTGGAAACCTTCGATACGAATGGGAATGAGCGGGAAGCACGCAGGTTACATTCAATTACTTTTATGTCGTTGTTCTTAGCCAGGAACTGGATATTGAAAGGTCCGGATATGTGGAGTGCTTTTGCTATCTTTCCCGAAATTTTCTTTATTCGGCGCATAGTCTCCACATAGAGCTTCTGAGGCGGATATTGAATTGTGGCATCGCCAGAATGGACTCCAGCAAATTCTATGTGTTCAGATATGGCGTAGAGCTTTATCTCACCGTCCTGTGCAACGGCATCCATTTCAATTTCTTTGGCCTGCTGAATAAATTCTGAAACTACAACCGGATGCTGCTTCGATACATCAGCCGCGAGTTTTAGGAAGCGGTTAAGCTCATCTTCGTTGCTGCACACATTCATGGCGGCACCGGACAAAACGTATGACGGGCGAACGAGTATCGGGAAACCCACTTCAGCCACAAATTCATCTATCGCTTCCATTGAGGTTAGCTCGCGCCAGCGAGGCTGGTCGATGCCCAGGCTGTCACACAATTGCGAGAATTTGTTGCGGTCTTCTGCATTGTCAATATCTGCAGCTTGTGTGCCGAGGATTGTGACATTTTCCGATGCAAGACGCATTGCGAGATTGTTAGGAATCTGACCACCTGTCGAAAGGATGACTCCGTGCGGATTTTCCATTTCCAGAATATCCATGACACGTTCGAATGTGAGTTCGTCAAAATAAAGACGTTCGCACATGTCGTAATCGGTTGATACCGTTTCCGGATTATAGTTAATCATAATCGGTCTCCAACCCTGACGTGCTACAGTAAGCAATGCATTTACTCCACACCAGTCGAATTCTACCGACGAACCGATGCGGTACGCGCCTGACCCGAGAACTACAATAGAACGGTCATCATTTTCATAAACGATGTCATTTTCTGTACCGTTATATGTGAGATACAGGTAATTGGTGGCCGCAGGATATTCTGCAGCTAAAGTATCTATCTGTTTGACAACTGGTATGATGCCACGCTGTTTACGGTTTGTGCGTACAAGTTGCGATAGTGTTTCGCTTTCCTTAGTCATGCGTTCTCCATACAAAGCACGTGCTATCTGGAAATCGCTAAAGCCCTGCTCTTTGGCACGCTTCATAAGGTGTGTCGGCAGATTTTCTATGCTGTCGAACTCTTCAAGCTCCCGCGATGTGCTGATTATGTTGTGAAGTTTCTCAAGAAACCAACGGTCAATCTTGGTAAGTTCGTGTATACGTTCAACGGTATATCCTTTGCGAAGTGCTGTGGCGATGGCGAAAATACGTTTATCAGTAGGTTCTGCCAATGCCTTGTCGAGGTTGTCGGAGGCAAAAGCTTTATTCTCTACGAATCCGTGCATGCCTTGGCCAATCATTCGGAGGCCCTTCTGAATGGCTTCTTCGAATGTGCGTCCGATTGCCATGACTTCACCAACTGATTTCATAGATGAGCCTATCTCGCGGCGGACTCCGTGAAATTTGCCCAAATCCCAACGTGGTATCTTACAAACAATATAATCAAGTGCCGGCTCAAAGAATGCGGATGTGGATTTTGTGACCGAGTTTTTAAGGTCAAACAAACCATATCCGAGTCCGAGTTTGGCAGCTACGAAAGCCAACGGGTATCCGGTGGCCTTGGAGGCGAGAGCAGAACTGCGTGACAGACGGGCATTGACCTCTATAACCCTATAGTCCATTGAAGCTGGGTCAAAAGCATACTGCACATTACATTCGCCGACAATACCTATGTGGCGTATGATTTTAATTGCCAATTTGCGCAGGAAGTGGTAGTCTTCATTAGAAAGAGTCTGCGAGGGAGCTACCACGATACTTTCGCCTGTGTGTATGCCGAGAGGGTCGAAGTTTTCCATGTTGCAGACCGTGATACAGTTGTCAAAGCGGTCTCTGACGACTTCATATTCGACTTCTTTCCAACCCTTCAGTGATTTCTCTACAAGAACCTGTGGTGAGAAAGAGAGAGCTTTTTCGACAAGAGCGGTCAGCTCTTCACGATTATCGCAGAACCCACTGCCTAATCCACCAAGGGCATACGCTGCACGGACTATCACCGGATAACCAAGTTGGTCAGCTGCTGCTAAAGCGGTTTCTACCGATGTCACGGCTTCGCTCTTGATGGTCTTTACATCAATCTCGTCGAGTTTGCGGACAAAAAACTCACGGTCTTCTGTGTCTATGATTGCCTGGACCGGAGTGCCGAGCACCTCAACACCGAAGTCCTCCAGTATGCCGTCTTTATATAATCTGACGCCGCAATTCAATGCTGTCTGACCACCGAAAGCGAGGAAGATACCGTCAGGGCGCTCTTTCTCAATGACTTTCTTTACGAAATATGGTGTGACAGGCAGGAAGTAAATTTTGTCGGCAAATCCCTCCGAGGTCTGTACCGTTGCAATGTTGGGGTTAATGAGGACTGTTTCTATTCCCTCCTCCTTCATGGCCTTGATAGCCTGAGAGCCTGAATAGTCGAATTCGCCGGCCTCGCCTATCTTGAGCGCTCCTGAGCCCAGCAGCAATACTTTTTTAATCTGCTTCTTATCTTGCATTTTGGCTGAGTGGTGTTATGTCGGGTGCTTAAAGTTGTCTTATGAAATCATCAAAAATGAATTCCGTATCTTTCGGTCCGCTGCTTGCCTCAGGATGGAACTGAGCGGAGAAGAACGGTTTTGATTTATGGCGGATACCTTCATTCGTGCCGTCGTTCATATTGATGAAATACGGTTCCCATTCGGGTGGGAGCTCAGTGTCATCGACTGCAAAACCGTGGTTCTGCGATGTGATGAAGCATCGGTCAGTACCTTTGATACGTACGGGTTGGTTGTGTCCGCGGTGTCCGTATTTAAGCTTGTATATCTTTGCTCCGGCAGCGAGGCTGAGAAGCTGATTGCCCATGCAGATACCGCAAATCGGTTTATCTTTCTGCATGGCTCGACGGATGTTTTCTACGGTAACGTCTGCAAATTCAGGCGACCCGGGTCCGTTACTGATGAACAAACCGTCATAATCAATCTGGTTGAAGTCATAATCCCAAGGTACGAGAATTACTTTCACACCTCTGCGGGTCAGACATCGGATAATATTGTATTTAGTTCCGCAGTCGACAAGCACAACCGTCTTGTCGCCGCGCCCGAATGTGCGGACTTCGTTGGTGCTGACTTTTGCTATGAGATTTTCTTTATTGGGGTCGTGGAAAGGAATATCATCACCACCTTCGAAAGTAATTTTGCCGAGCATCGACCCATGCGAACGCAACAATTTGGTTAGTGCACGAGTGTCAATGCCGTAAATGCCCGGAATTTTCTCTGCCTTCAACCACTGGCTTAATGTTCTTTCCGACTGCCAATGGCTTGGTATAGTGCTGTAGTCCTGACAAACTATAGCTTCACAATGTATTTGCGAAGATTCAAAATACTCTTTTATGTCTTCTTCATTGCGGACATCTTCCGACGGTACTCCATAGTTACCGAGAATCGGATAGGTAGTAACGAGGATTTGGCCTTTATATGAGGGGTCGGTCAGGCTTTCCGGATAACCGGTCATGGCTGTATTGAATACAACTTCGCCTGAGCAAGACTTTTCGTAGCCGAACGAGAAGCCCTCGAATACGGAGCCGTTCTCCAAAGTGAGAAAGGCTTTGACGGGTTGTGACATGGCTCTTTACGCTTTGTTTCGGCAAATTTAGACAATTCCCGCCACATCCGCAAATCTATCGATTAACTGGTATCGCGCTTTCCAACCCTTACTTCATGCGTTTCAGAAGATTGTAAGACGGCAGAACTCCGAGTTCACCAGCTTTTCTGATGTCTGTCAGGCCCTGAGTTCTCTGACCGAGGCTGAGATAGATTATACCACGGTTGAAATATGCCGGCCCGAATTCTGGATAGAGTCCTATTAGTTCGGTCAGGCAGGTCAGAGCTGAGGTCATATCGTGTAGTTCTGAAAGAATGAGTGCTTTGTCGTAGAGTGCGTATATCAGTCCGGGATTTAATGACAGTGCTTTGTCCAGGTCGGCAAGGGCGGCACGCATGGCAGCTGTGTACAAACTCAAACCGTCTCCGCTTTCTTTCTGAATGTTGCGGCTGTCGGATATTCTTGCCGATGCACGTCCGAGGTAGGCTGCTGTAAATGTCGGGTCGCCTTGTATTGCAGAATCCATATCTGAAATAGCTCCTTTGTAGTCCTTCAGGGAGTATCGTGCCACACCACGGCCGAAGAAGTCAACAGGACGTGCCGAAGAATTTGCAATACTGCTGTCATATTCACCTTTTATTTGGAACAGACGGTCTATCTCTTCATGTGATGATGAAGCCGTGTTCTCAGGTGCTATATATATGGTTGATTTAAGCAATCCCCCCGAATTGAGTTCTGTGAGTTCCTTAAAACGAGTGTTGGCTCCGGGAATGGCTGTTGAAGAATATGTCATTGTCAGAGCATAATATGGTTCGGGCTCGATGCGTGCATCGCGGTTCTGTATACGACCTTTGATTTTTTCATTATAAGAAGGACGTGTCTCCATTTTATCGTTGACTGTGACAAGGCGGTTGAATTTTTCCATGACTTCAGCATCCGATTCTTCGGCATTGTTCTGCTTAGATTTGTCATAAGCCTCACCGGCTGAAATAACAGGACGTTGAAGTGGATTTTGCTGTGGATTATGCACATATCGTGCCACCATATCGTTTGCCTTACGATAATTATCACCTGCCGCTCTCGTATTGCCCATGTTCTGATACGCCTGCGCTATGGCATAATAAACCGTGTGATATTTAGGGTATTTCCGAGCCACTTCATTGAAGTCGTTAATGGCCTCCCGGTTTTTGCCCAATTCAAGGTTTATGAGTCCGCGGTTGAAACGGGCGTGGACATTTTCCGGTTCTAACCTCAGGACGGCTGTAAGGTCATCGGCAGAACGCGCGAGATTATTCACCTCATATCGCAACAAAGCACGGTTGAACAAGGCAGCCGTATTTTCAGGCTCAAGTTCGAGTGCATAATTATAGTCGGCCATTGCCCCGAAATAGTCGTCATTGTTGTACCTTATGAAAGCTCTGTTGATATACAGGGTAGTTTCGCGAGGCAAAAGCTTGATTACGGCATCCATATCTTCTGCAGCTTTTTGCCATTCCTTGCGGTCGGCCATAATCTGGGCATGCAACGAGTAGGCCATTGCCAGATTTTTCGATAGAGAAATAGCATGTTCCAGGTCATTCAGGGCTTTGACGGTATCGCCTTTTTCAAGATTCATGCGTGCACGTGCGGCAATGCCGTCTTCAAACCGGGGGTAAGCACGAAGCAATGTGTTGAATGTAGAATCAGCACCCTCGTATTTTTTTAATTCAGTTTGCGCTATAGCCTTGTAATACAGGAAGTATTTATCGGTAGGATTATATGCAAGTCCCATGTCATAGTCGCATATAGCCAGGGAGTCTTGTCCGAGGTTCTGACGTGCGAACCCACGGGCTTTGTATGCCTCTGTCATAAATTTGTTACGTTCTATAGCCATTGAACAGTCCGTTTCAGCGCCTTCATAATCTTCAAGCATCAACTTTGCAAGCCCGCGGTAATAATAAGGGTCGGCAAGATATGGTTTGGCCCGCGCTGCCAGATTGAAATATCTGATTGCAAGCATGTAGTCTTCCATCGAAAGTACATTGCGTCCGATATTGATTACCTGTTCCGCGTTTACCTGCGACATTGCATAAGCAGGAGAGAGCAGAATCGATATAGTCAGTATTATATTCCTGATAGAAAAATTTACACCCATGCCACAAAAGTAATAAAAAATATTTGCCTGCCTCAGACATCGAACAGCCTGCCTCACAAGATTGTTAAATATACAATGATTGATATTACTCATACAATTGAATGCTCTGATGGAAAAAATAGTAATCATAGGTGGGGGCTTTGCCGGGATAAATCTTACAAAGAGACTTGATAAGAATAAGTTTGAGGTACATGTAATTGACCGCGACAACTATCATTGTTTCCCGCCATTGTTCTATCAGGTTGCAGCCTCCGAGCTTGAACCCTCAGATATCTGTTTCCCGTTGCGGCGTGAGTTTCGCAAACCCGGACACAAGGCTTGTTTTCATCTTGGACACGTCAAGAAAATAGATATCGATAATAAAACTGTAACTACGAGTTATGAAACCATATCATACGACCGTCTGGTAATAGCTGCAGGAAGTACAAGTAATTATTTCGGAATTGACAGTGAGGTGGTGTACGGAATAAAAACCGTAGCTCAGTCAACACATACTCGCGACGAAATTCTTGATAGGCTTGAACGCGGTGCAATATGCGGCGACCCTGAACAGCGACGTCGTTTGCTGAGTTTTTTGGTTGTCGGAGGAGGTCCGACCGGTGTAGAGATTGCAGGTGCTCTCGGAGAGATGCGTCGTGATATTTTGCCTCGGGAATATCCGGAACTCTCTCCCGACGATGTCAATATTACTCTGGTAGAGGGTTCAGACCGTCTTATTGCCGCCATGGGTGATAAAGCATCGTCGCTGGCTCTTAAATATCTGAAAGAATTTGGAGTTGAGGTCAGACTTGGTGTCGTACTTAAAGACTATCATGATAAGATGGCAGTATATTCCGACGGTACGTCAGAATATCGGGAGACTATCATCTGGACTGCTGGAGTAAAAGGTGAACCTATGCCCGGTCTGCCCGATAAGTTCATAGGTAAAGGTGGTCGTATTATCGTCGATGAATATAACAGGGTAGGAGGTTCAGACACACTCTTTGCACTTGGAGATATAGCACTGATGTCGACTCCGGATTATCCCAACGGACATCCTCAGCTTGCTCAGCCTGCCATTCAGCAGGGACGCAATCTTGCCAATAACCTGAACCGGGGAAGTATGTCTACACCCTTCATATATAAGGATAAAGGCAGTATGGCTACGGTAGGAAAGCACCGAGCCGTTGCGGTGATAGGCAATAAGGTGTTCGGTGGTTTTATGGCTTGGGTTGCATGGATGTTTGTGCATCTGATTTCAATTCTCGGCATGAGAAACAAACTTGCTGTACTTGTCAACTGGATATGGAATTACATAACTAATTCCACATCGCTCCGACTTTTGTTCCGGCCAGCCAAATACCCTGTCAGGAAACACTGGGGTGACTGACCAAGCAAACCTTTTGCAAGGAAAACAATCATATTAATAATAGATAAGAACAAATACAATGAAAAGAATAATGACAGTAGCACTTTCTGCTGGAGTACTTATGATGCTCGCACAATGCACTACGATACACCGTGAAGTAGTAACTGAAACTCATCTTCCTGATGACCGCGAGGAAGTTAAGATAGGCACACCGACTAAGCCATATTCTTCAGCCGACCTTGAAGCCGGCAGGGTGGCAGGCGAGTGGACCATAATAACTGCGCTGGGTCGTAAAGTGTCTGGAGAAGAAACTCCGGTCATTACATTTGAAGAGACGAACCATCGCATATACGGCAACAACGGTTGCAATGTAATCAACGGAGAATACCGATATAATGCCTCCGACAGTACACTGAGTTTTTCAAATATACTCACGACTATGCGTGCATGCGCCAATGCTCTTTCAGAAGCCGATATAAATTCCGCTCTTAACCATACTGCGCGGTATGTGTGGGGCCGTGAGGGAACACAGGACCGACTCGTTTTTTTCGATACTTCAGGAACTGAAGTCATGACTCTGATGCACCGCAATTTCGGTTTTCTCAACGGAGCATGGCGAGTGACTGAAATCAATGGGACTCCGATAGATAATCCTGACGTGGCACTGGTGTTTGATATTGATGCCATGAAAGTGCATGGCAATACGGGTTGCAACATACTCAACGGCGAATTGTCTACCGACAATAGTACAGCCAACTCACTGTCGTTTCAGCAATTGGCGACAACGCGAATGGCATGCCCTCCGGAGTATTCCGAAGCAGCTTTTCTCGTTGCACTCGAAGAAGCAGAGTCTGTGAGACCGCTTACTACGAATACGGCAGAATTTCTTAATTCAATGGGTAAACCTGTCATGAAGCTGCAGCGCACTGCCGGAGTCCCAAATCTCTAAATATGTTATAAAACATAGCTTGTGGACTTGCCGCAATGAACAGCATTGCCTAAATTTGCGTTATAAAATCAGAAGGGCGTAACGCCCCGACAATAAGAGTACATTGACAAAAAAATACCACATCAGAGTCGACTGGGAAACTCATCAATTATATATGAAATACCGAGACACGTTTCCTCTGTCAATGGCGGGCCCCGTCTCCTTCGGGAGATTGCCTTTTGGCACAAGGCGGATTACAAAGACGTTGGAAGCACTCAAATCCTGTCATTCGGAGTTTCATCACATCCTTTGATGTGGGCCTTACAGCCGGCGCGGCGATGTCGCGCCGGCTTATTTTTTATAATAATATAACTCGAAATATACGATAACTATGAAAGATGTAAAAGACGCTTTACTCAATCGTACAAGTGTTCGCCGATATGAACGCGAACCAATCCCGGCTGAGGCTATGGACTTCATTCGCCGAGCAATAGAAAATACCCCCACCAGCTATAACGGACAGCAATTCTCCGTAATTGAGATTGACGACCAGCAGCTTAAGGAAGAACTTTACGCGCTTACCAATCAGAAACAGCTCAAGACATGCAACCGTCTGCTCATATTCTGCTCCGACTATAACAAAATCAGTCTTTTGGCTAAACGTAAAGGACTTGATGTGCCGGAATTTACAAATACTATGGATGGCACAATAATCGGTGTTATCGATGCATCGCTCGCAATGATGAGCGCAGTTGTAGCGGCTCAGGCATGTGGTCTCGGAACAAATTGTGTAGGCTATCTTCGTACTGTCGACCCGAAGAAAGTGGCTGAATTGCTTCATCTGCCAAAGGGCGTATTCGTTGTATGCGGACTCGCCATCGGTGTTCCTCGGGAGCAGCCGGACCTCAAACCCAAACAAAAAGGCGACCTCGTATTCTTCCCCAACCGCTATCGTGAAGATACAGATAAGATGACAGATGAAATGGTCGCTTACGATGAAGTGGTGCAGGAGTATAACAAAACCCGTTCAGGAACAACTTCTGACAATGATTGGTGCGACCACATTCTTGACTACTATCGCCACGCTATGAACTATCGTATTCTTGATTATCTGAAAGACCAGGGTTACGACATCAAACGATAAAAATCTTGTAAATCATAAGAAATCTTTGCAGGGAGTGCCTTTTCGCTCATTGCAAAGATTTTTTCATAAGCAGCATTCTTAAAATATTATAATGAGAAATCCAATCTCATGAAAGCTTTGCCATTTGGTAAAGGTACAGTTTTATCTTTTCAAGATTAAATCCGATTAATTCCATACATTCTTTTAATTCTTTGTGATTAACTTTTGCATGAACGGAATCAAGAGTTCCCAATATTTCAGTATAAGGTGACTCTGAAACAAAACCGCCAGCTGAGTCAATTTGAATGACACAAGAGATATAACTCGGTGTCATTTGTTTTATGGCGTTAGCAAAGTTCGCACAACCCACATACTCAATAAAGAGATTGGCTACAACCAAATCAACATGCGTCAGTATTGAAATATCGTCGTTTATATCAGCGAGTATTGTTTGATAACGACTTACACGTTCCGGGTGTCGTTCTTTGGAAGCAGACAGATATGTGGGGTTTATATCAACACCTTAGATGGAAGTGATGTTATTTAAGGAAATGAGATTGCCAAGTCGGTTGCCACCGGTTACTCCGAGAATACACACAGACCAGATTGGGTAAGCTTGAAATTGAGAATCCATTATGTTATCCAATGTTTGCAACTGATAAACATTGGATAATGACATGTGATTTCCATAGTCGCTTAGAGTGACTTCTTTCCAAGGGTTATTCATAAAGAAAACCTTTACTATGTTGATTATCAGCGTAGATGTATTAAGAAAGATAAAAAAAGTACATATTTGGATTAGATAAGGCAAAAATGTGTTCCATTGTGTAAGTTTTTTGTTTTATTTCTTCTATATCTGAGTCATTGAATTAACTTTATTTACAATATTCGACATAGCAAAATAAGGTGATTTTGAGTATATAATAGGCTGAAAAATCAAAAGGGTGTATAATGTCAGATAATCGTATCGCTAATGTCGGACAAAAGCATATACTCTTGACTGTTTTACTTCTATTGATTGATAATATTAGTTCTTCTTGTTTTTTTGGTAAAACCCATACCTAATCACTTTATAAGATAATAATCGAATGAGTGTATATCGCCTGAATAAGCATCTGATATATTAAAGCCTCTTTTATTCAATAGATTATAAAGGTTGAAGCCGGTTACATAGAACCAACCTGAAAGGTCTAAATCGCCCCATCTCGGGTCGTTATCTTTGTAAAGTCCTAAATGCTTTCCAAGATTATATTCGATATAACGAGCCTGTCCCTCAGCTAATTCTTGCATATCACAAAAACGCACAAGTTCTTCAGGATAGCCGTTGTCAATCATTAGTTTTTTTCGGTCTTTACGAAATTGCAAGAAATTATCAATAGCCTTTTGTTCTTCTTCTGTATTGTTAGTGTTTAATGCTGCTAACAATGCTTCATTCTCTAATTTCAACGCGGCGTATAGCGTACTGTCCTGTTTATGAATGTTGCCAACTTGTTCCGGTCCACCATAAAGCTGTTCAAAGTTAGAGATTGCAGAAAGGAATTCCGGGTGACGTTGCTGCCATACATGGCAACCTTCGTGTAATAGCATCGTGTACCAATCTCTTTCATCTTTGATACCGGGAACCATCTTTTGTGCCTGATTGAAAGTGGAGCAGAAAATCCAAGGTTTCGTGTAGTACCAAGGTTTTTCATAAGCTCCTTGCTCGTAGGGCGCGCCCA